>JAUXGF010000414.1 GCA_030622395.1 Calditrichaceae bacterium | reverse complement strand
CACTTCTTCATCTAAATCCGGACGCCAAATTAAATAATGATCCCGCAAATCCCTATACAATGAAAGCTCTAATTTTTTAGGATCTATCATCATGAATTTTACTTTGCCGGGATCAACAGAATAAAGTAAAGACATAATAATGGTATTAATGCCGACGCTTTTGCCTGTACCTGTAGATCCGGCAATTAAAAGATGCGGCATTTTAGTCAAATCGGCGATATATGACTCGCCATTGATTGTCTTCCCTATACCCAGCGGTAATTCATAATTATATTTAGTAAATTTTTCCGAACGGATTATGGATTTTAGATAAACGATCTGCGGATTGCGGTTCGGAATTTCAATACCTACTGCGGCTTTGCCCGGTATAGGAGCTATAATGCGGATTCCCCGCGCTTCCATAGCTAAAGCTAAATCATTGGCTAAGCTTACAATAGAACTTACTTTGACGCCCTGAGCCGGCTGCAATTCATAAAGCGTTATTACCGGCCCCGCCGTAACTTTCACGACCTTGGCTTTTACGCCGAAATCCATCAATTTCATTTCAAGTAAATCGGCGTTGGATTTGAGTTCTATGCGCGTAATCTTTGTATCCTGATCAACGGGGTCGGCAAGCAAATCAATTGATGGAAATTTATAACGGGCAATACTTTCTTTTACCAATTGATCATAATCAAGCTGAATGTCTTCTAGTTCTTCCTCAACCTCAAATTGCACGCCATTTGAAACGGGTTGATCAGATTTCTCAGGTGCCGACTGTTTAACCATTCCGGAATCTTCCTGCGGGTTTTCCATCTCAGCGATAATTTCATCCAGGGTCGTTTGAATCATTTTGGGTTTTTCAGCCTGATCTACTGTTTCCGTTTCAGTTTCCTTTTTCGTTTCCACTTCCTTTTCAGGAATATTATCCAATTGAGGGACTTTTTTAATAAGCATTTGCTCGCCGATTGTTATTTCAGGAATTCCTTCGTCCTCTGCTTTACTTTTTTCACGCCTGATCATTTGTTCTTTCTTCAGCGCCTTCTTTTTTAATTTCCTCTGCCTGATCTTTTCCTTTATGCTTAACTTTATAATATTCCATTTTGAGGCAATGATTAGCTGAAAAGAATTAGCTTTTGAAGAAAATTGAGTAATAATTTGCGCCAGCTCGATACGGATAGTAATAACGAATAATACTAAAGACAATAAGATCAGCGATAACAGACTGCCAAATTTGCCTAAATAAATAACCAGCTTAGAAGCAAGCCATCCGCCAATCAACCCGCTGGGATAATATTCGGTCATATTTCCCATTTTGTCAAAAGCGCCGGGCATGGCTAAAAAGATTGAAACCAAAACCGCCCAGCTTAACAATAACCATCCCGGTCGTATTAAATCTCTGTAATTTTTATTCTGAATAGCATAAAGAGCAAGTAAAAATAAAAATACAGGCAGCGCAAGTATGGGATAGCCAAGCGTCCACTGCATCATAAAATATGATATTACGCAGCCTAATGGACCGAGCCAATTTGTTACATTAATCCCATCTCTCTGCATATTTAAATTTACAGGATCATTAACGTCAAACGAGCCAAGGGCAATGAATAGTAAAATTGATATACCTAAAATTAAAACGCCCCAGGCTTGTTTTTTATGTGCGTTCACTATCTTTTTTTTTCGTTTAGCCATATTAAATAATTTATTATAAATAATTAGTGAATAGTAAAAATCAAGTTTTTTCTATTTCTCAAAGTCTCAATACAAATAATAATATACTCAATATGAATCCCAAATACAAGAAAACGGAGTTGTTAAGTTGCTTTATAATATCGACTTGTCTTTATTAGATTTAGGCGGTTTCAGAGGTAGTTTATATGGAAGTTTAAAATGAACTAAAGTGACTAAAATGGCTAAAGTGAACTAAAGTTAGAAAAATAAAAATTTACTTTTGCGCCTTAGTTTTGAATTTCGTTTATTTTTAATCTGTAAAAACGAAGCATTCAGGCAATAGCATACACAAAACAGGGGTTAAAATTGATAGAAATGCTTCGCCCATACCTCTCATCAATTTATTAAACCACTCTCATTTAAAATTTCCTGCGCTTTTGCCAGATTGCCTGTTTTGGCATACAAACCGGCAATTCTTTTTTTTATCTGAATATTATAATCCAGTTTTAACATTGATTCATAAACGGTGATAGCCTCTTCAAATTTTTGCCGTTTTATTAATACAACCGCTAACATATCCAGATATTTAAAATCGTTATCCAAAATTTTATTCAGACTTCTTAAATATTTTTCCGCTTTTTCATAATATCCTTTTTGAATAGAAAAAACAGCCATCTTCTCTAACAGTCCGGCGTTATCCGTTCTATCCTGATAAACTTTTTCAAAACAAGAAAGCGCCTCATCCATTTCGCCGGATTTTAAATATAACGACCCCATACTGTATAAAATTTTATCCTCGCTAATCAACACATCGGTAGAAATATTTTTAGCGGATGTTTTTATTTGGGAGTTTTTTCCATGCAGCGTTTTCAGCCATTGGAGCGCTTCTTCATTTTTGTTTTGCTCTGCCGCGCTCTTGTAAAGCATATAATATCCCCCGACCTGCATGGGAATCATTTTCACCGAACGCAAACACAGCTCATCTGCCCGCGAGAATTTTTTCAACGCAACATAAGCTTCAGCCATTGTATTTAACAGCGAGGCTGTCATCGACGCGTCAAACTGTTTTTGCTTGTACGCGGTTTCATAATGTTTTATCGCCTTTTGCGGTTCGCCGGTTAAGCCGTAATGCTGCGCTAAAGTAAAATGGGCATAAGCGCTGTCGGGCGATTCTTTCACCATTCTTTCAAGCAGCTTGCGGTTGCGGAGATTTTTTTTATTTTGCGACTCATCATCTAATCCGTAGCCGAGGTGTTCCAAAACCACATCTGATTGACGTTCCTCTCCTTTAAGCGACGATACGCTTGGCGTAATCTGTTCATGAATTCTGCCGCTAAAATTAATTCCTTTATGATTATTGAATAAACGATGGGCGCTGGAAATTTTTATATCTGCTTTATCCTGCATAAAATTGTGGATTTGGATAATATAAGCGACCGCCTTTTTTTCGGGCTTTAAAAGCTTTTTCAATCTTGATACGGAATCCGGTTTAAGCCTCTCGTCGGCGTCCATCCACAAAATCCAATCGCCGGAGGCATATTTAATTGATTCATTGCGCGCTGCGGAAAAATCATCGATCCACTTAAAATGATGAACATCCGCTTTATACTTTTTGGCGATCTCGACTGTGCCGTCGGTCGAACCTGTATCAATAATCACGGTTTGCTGAACCGCGCCTTTT
>JAUXGF010000161.1 GCA_030622395.1 Calditrichaceae bacterium | reverse complement strand
TACTATTTGCTGAAGGAAGCAAAAGTAGCCTTAGTGCCGGGCGCCGCTTTCGGATCTGATGATTATATCCGAATTTCTTATGCCACATCTATGGAAAATATTGAAAAAGGAATGACGCGAATCATTAAAGCTTTAGGCAAGTTAAAAACGCCTTCAAAAGTTAAGTATGTTTCTTTGAATAACACCCGCACTAAGATTAAACAAATGGTTCCTGTGGATTCGGCGCTTGACGTTGAAAAGCGCGATGCTCTTGTAGCTGAAGCTGAAGCCCAATTAAAATATGATAATTATTTTGAATGGAACGCTAATATTAACGGCATGGTTGTTCAACTGCGGACAAACAACGGTCATCTTTATGATTTCTGGGTGGAAAACTGGTATCCGGCGCAGCTTGAAGCCGACTTGGAACCGCATGGAATTATTTACGCAGTGGATGGAGCGGTAGGCAGGCAGCCTTATGCCTTTTATAATTCCGATACTAAAACAGGAATTTTATTCAATACAAATTATTACGCCTCATTACGCAGCCTGGCGTTGGGATTGGTTACAGACGTTGGGGAACGGTTGTTTGATCTTCACGCTGTGCGCGGCATGTCGGCGGATTATCAAGGCGCCGGGTTTGTTTTAATCGGCCCTAAGGGTACAAAGAAAACGGACATCTTTTATAATTTACTGCAAAAAGACGACGTAGCTATGCATTCCAATGATCTGCTTTTTGTACGCTATGGCGGCGGCTATGCAGCGGCGGACAACCCGGAACGAAAATTATATATGCCGACTAATGCGGCGGGCATTGTTGATAAATTTGCCGAACTGTTTGACCGCAGCAAATGCGAAAATGTTGTAACAAACAAGGAAAAGTGTAAAAATCAAACCTGCCAGATAAATGACGACTGCATTTTAGACCGCGGATATCCATACTGTTACGAAGCGTCGAAAGCTTCCGCAGCTATGCTTGATCCTTACTGGTTCGGCGGTATGCGCAAGCATGTAAAACGCATTGATATCCGTTCCGTTTTTATTTTAAAGAACGATCCTATTGGTCAGCCTTTGGTGGAAATGGATGCGGAAGACGCCGTTCAAATTCTTGAATCCGGATTTAGCAGCGGTTCTGTTCAACAGGGAGCGACCGGCAACCAGGCATTCTATAATCCGCATTTATTATTAAAGTCGCCGGAGCGCATTGAATTGCAAAAACGCTCGTTCCGCAAATTATTCCAGTCTGCAAAGTGTTACCACTTGAATGTGGGCGTTGGCGCCATGAATGATGTTTTAGATCATATTATACAAATGCTCAAAAAAGAGTTGTAATTCATTGATGAACTAACTTAGGAAATAAATAATAAAAAACCAGGATTAAACAATGTCAAAGGATATATATAACGAAGCATATTTTAAAAAATTCTATAACGAATTACTTCCGCTTTTAAATGGACGGAACATAAAATCGGTTGATATGAAATATCTGGAAAAGCAATCCCAGAGTTTTGCTAATAAAACCAAATATGGTTCGTATGTCTGGACTTCAAAGGTTTCCAGCCGTTTGGCTCCCAAAACTGTTTATTTAGGAAGCGAAAAAGTGCGCCTGCCTAAACCTTTAGACAGTCATATAAAGATTGTTGAAAATGCGGAGCAGGAGCTGGAAAAGGTGCTGCATTTAGTTAAAACCCTCCCTTTCGTTCATATACGCCGGCAGATGGGCAATAACGATTATTACAATCCTATTTGCAATTTATATATGTCCGTGGCTGATCCGAAAAACGTACGCGGCGCCTTTATGTGGGCAAGCACAATGTTTGATCCATCATCCCGCCCGGGTCCGGAATTTATTATGATACACATACCTGAGGAACATCAGCTTCGCGCACAGATTTTAGCGCTGCCGGAATATAGATTGAACATTGCATTAGGCTCTGATTATTTAGGCGAGAATAAAAAGGGGTTTTTACGTCAGGCAATGTACACAGCGGATGAGCATGGCATGTTAGGGCTGCATTCCGGCTCTAAAATTGTTACTGTACGCGATCCGCGGGAAAACCGGCTTAAAAAATACGGCGTCTTTTTATTCGGTATGACGGCGACCGGCAAGTCAACCTGGTCCTGCCATCAACTTGGATTGGATCCGAATAGAGGGGAGAAAACAGAGGCTTGTCAGGATGATATTCTTTTCTTAAGAGACGACGGTTCCGCCTTAGGCTCCGAGAATAATTTTTATGTTAAAACCGATGTGGAGCCCGATCAGCAGGAAGCTATGTACCATGCGCTGATAGATAAATCCGCTTTATTAGAAAATGTGATGCTTTCGGCAGACGGCGAGATCGACTTTTTGGATGAAAGCCTTTGCGGTAATGGACGGGCTGTTGTTTTCCGCAATAAACTAAAAGTAGAACGCGGCGGTAAGTTGATCGGCATTAGCGCCCCAACAATTAATTTACCGACGCTTGAGGAGATGGACGGTTTGATTTTTGCTTTTATCACCCGCCGTAATACAATTATGCCTTTTGCCCAAGAGCTGACTCCCGAGCAGGGAGTTTTAGCTTATTTATGGGGCGAGTCGACTCATAGTTATGCATCTAATCCGGAAAAAGCAGGCGAGTCTGTAAGGATTGTCGGCACAGATCCGTTTATAGTTGGAAAGCGCGGCGTAAAAGTTAACCGCTTCCATGATATAGTTATGTCGCTGGTGGATAAATATCCGGGCAAAGTTAGATTTATGATGTACAATACAGGCGGGATGGGTGAGATCATTGAAAGTTATGATGAGAATGGCGCCACCAAAAAGAAAATGGTTCGTAAGACCGACCGTGTGCCATTGAATTTAATGTCAGCCATTCAACGCGGTGATTTGCGCGGCACAAATACCTACGAAAAGGGAATATTAGGCACAAAATATATTGCTACAGTTGAAGGCAGGGCTATCCCCGAATATGATATTAGCAATTTTTACAGCCAGGAGCAGATAGACTCTTATATCAAAGACCTGGTGGATGGACGTAAAAAGTATACAGACCTGATTGCCTCCGAAGGATTGCGGCCTGAAATTGTCCGGTCGGCGGAAAAAGCATTTCGCATCGATCCAACTAAAAAAGGTAAGGTTTTTAGTATTCCGAAAACGGCGATCAAAGAAAAAGAACCGGTTGTGTTAATTAAATCCGATGAACCTGTTTCACGACCGAGACGACCGGGAAGCTGGCGTTGGAGGTAGTAAGATGGAATGGGGAAGAATTGGAGTGGTGAAGAGTTGGAGTAATGGAGTACTGGAGTGATGGAGTAATGGAGTTGGAGAAGAATTGGAGTGGTGGAAAGATGGAAGATTTGAATTAATGAATTGTTGGAAGAATGAAGTAATTGGAGTAATGAAAGATTTGAATTAAGAGGCAGGGGCAGGCATCAATCCAATAATTCAATTATTCAAATTCTTTTCTTCCCAATACTCCAGTACTCCATCACTCCATTACTCCATTTCTTCACAAGAGCTGAACTATTACAAAAATACTATGTAAAAGGGGATTAATTATGAACCAGAAAACAATTAGACTATTAGATTCTTACGCTTTACATACCGATCAAGGTAAAAAAGAAGTTCGCAAATTGTGGAAGTCTTTGAATTGGCAGGAAAAGACAAAAGAGAGAAAAAGAATAAAAAAAGAATTAGCTGAAGAATAAAATTTACAATTCCTGTATATAAGAACACAGTAATTCCCGATATTCGGGAATTAATGCTGGTTTTGAAAATGACAAATTTCAAATTATAAATTCACCCTGTTGAATATTTCTTTCTATTTCTATTTTCTTAAATAATTTTAATTATTCTACAGGGTAAAAATAAATAACAATATCTAAATTCAAAATCTCAAAATCAGCAAGTAAACAAGTTTTGGTAATTTAATATTTGAATTTGTAATTTATTTGTAATTTGGCGCTTGTTATTTAGGATTTTATTATAAGAATGTTGTAAATATTGAAATTCCTATACAATGAAAATATTGAATGATGAAATTGAGAATATAATAAAGAATAATATTATTGATATTATTTTACAGGGAGAGTACAAATTAGCTGTAAAAAATATTTCAAGCGTCATAGATAAACTATACAACAACATTCCCGACAATAAACGCATTTCTTATGGAAGAGTTCATACAATTAAATTGTTAAGCGAATACCTTTATACCCGCCTTATTCAAATAGACGCGCCTGTATATACAGCAGCGTCTAATATATTTAATATAAGCGAAAATTTTAAAAGCAAAGGCGTTTCAATAGGAATATTATCATTCTACGGACTTGGCGATTATCATAAAGTACTCAGATATTTTAAATCTGCCGCAGCCGACGCTGATTGGAATATGCGTGAATTATCTGCAATACTTTTCAGAAAACTTATTAAAAAGCATCCTGATGCAATTAAAAAATATTTATTGAACCTTGTAAAATCAGATAATCCAAACATTCGCAGATTTGTCGGCGAAACCCTGCGCCCTGTACAGGAAAATAAATGGTTTTATAAAAAGCCTGATTATTCTTTATCAATAATTAAAAATCTTTTTAAAGAAAACGCGCCATACCCGCGCACTTCCGCCGGGAATAATTTAAGTGATTTATCAAGACAGCTTCCAGCTATTGTTTATGATTTAGTTGATGAGTTGGCTGCTAACGGAGATAAAAATTCTTACTGGATAGCATATAGAGCCTGCAGAAATCTTGTTAAAAATGAACCTGTTAAAGTGATGGATATATTGCAAGTAGATGAGTATAAATATAAAAAAAGGATACACAAAAGAAGTGACTATCAGGGAAATTGAAGCAAAATCCATTTTACGTAAATATAAAAAAATTGACTCCTGGTTTATATCGCGTTATGGGATGAATTTATATAGAGGCTGCGCTCATAACTGCGTTTATTGTGACGGAAGGGCGGAAGGTTATTATGTAGACGGAGAATTTGGAGAAGACGTTGTTGTAAAAATAAACGCCATAGATATCCTGCGACGTGAATTAGACCCTAAAAGAAAACGCGTCCCTTTCAAGAGAACCTTTATTATGGCGGGCGGAGGAGTCGGCGACAGCTATGGGCCAGCCGAAAAAAAGTATCAATTAACCCGCAAAACCCTCGAGCTAATCTATGAATATGATTTCCCGGTGCATATACTTACCAAATCGACGCTGATCAAAAGAGATATTGATATTATAAAGAAAATCAATGAAAAGAGCAGGGCGCTTGTATCTTTCAGTTTTTCATCGGTAGATGAGAAGATAAGCGCTGTGTTTGAACCGGGCGTGCCGCCGCCGGCAGAAAGATTGAGTACAGTTTCCTTTTTTAAAAATGAAGGCGTTGCCTGCGGCATGTTTTTGCTTCCTGTTATTCCTTTTATAACCGATACGCCGGAATTGATGGAAGAAGCTGTAAAAAAAGCCGTTGAGGCAGGCGTGGACTTTATTATCTTTGGCGGGATGACTTTAAAAGAAGGAAAACAAAAGGAATACTTTTTTAACGCTCTGAAAAAAAATTATCCGCAGCTTATTACAGAATATCAAAACATATATAAAGGAAGCGATAATTGGGGACAGGCGGCTGGAGAGTATTATAACTTGATAAATTCAAGGTTCAATAGTATCGCTAAAAAATATAAAATACCCATGCGCATCCCGCCGTCTTTCTATAAAGATATTTTAAGTGAAAATGATTTGGTAGTGGTTATTTTAGAGCATATTGATTATCTTTTAAAAACGGAAGGGAAGAGTTCGCCTTATGGATATGCCGCATATTCAATCTCGCAGTTAAAAGAACCTTTAAGCGGCATGAAAGAAAATTTGAGAGAGCTGAAAGGCGTTGGTAAAACAACAGAGGGTATTATCCTGGAAATTCTTAAAACAGGCAAGTCATCTTATTACGAAAGATTGTCATTATAAGAGCTAACCAAAGATATTTGTCCCGATGCATTGGAAATTGCCACAAAGACACGAAGACACAAAGAGAAAATAATTAATAAAACTTAGAGTCTTTGCCTGCCCGCCTGCGGAGCGGTGCCTTATGCCATAGGCATCACTGTGTGAGTGGCAAAGAATTAATTCATCCAGAAGGGTCGGGATGAGTTTGAAGAATATAGAAATCTAAGAAACCGGAAAACTCATATATAGGAATTAAGAGATGAAAATCAAAATTAATTATAAAAAAGCAGTATTATGGGGAATTGTCATTTTAATTATCCAAATGATTATTGGTAATCTACTCTACTTGAATCCAATTGTAAGCGGGATATATGAGAAGTATATTAACCATCCTTCAACAAAACCAATGGATTATTTCGGCGGGCAGGGTAGCTGGATTTTTCTTATGGCATTAAGTAGTATAATTCTAATCACATTATTTATAGTTTTATATTTATTACTCTATAAAAGTATTCCGGGAAAGGGATGGAAAAAAGGGATATCATTCGGAATGATAATATGGATAATTAAAGCAGTTCCCGAAGCATTCAATCAATGGATGTTATTTGACTATCCTACAATATTAATTATTGTTCCATTGATTAACGGACTAATTGGTATGCTTATATTCGGATTTTTCTTATCTTTAATTTTTGAAAAATTTAAAGTTATTGAGAAATAAGGCGAATTAAAAATTAGTAAAGGAAAAGATTTAATCACTAATGGAATACAAGCAGGTATGGTGATATTAATG
>JAUXGF010000077.1 GCA_030622395.1 Calditrichaceae bacterium | reverse complement strand
CGGCCTTGCTTTCTTGATTAATTATATCACAATAAATACATCTTTCTTTATAATCAAAATACTTTTTTGACCCTTCCAGTTCTTCAACTATTATTTGAGGTATTATGGGCAAGGCTACTAACTGGGAATGCGCATGCTCTAAGGAAGCTCCTGCCAGAGGCCCGTAATTTTTAAATATTATTACATACTTTAATCT
This sequence comes from Calditrichaceae bacterium, assembly GCA_030622395.1. Classification (GTDB taxonomy): domain Bacteria; phylum Calditrichota; class Calditrichia; order Calditrichales; family Calditrichaceae; genus JAUXGF01. The sequence goes on along the minus strand of JAUXGF010000077.1, from coordinate 8,828 downwards.
TGTGTCGTTTTTTAAATCATTAATCCTTAAACGGTATGTTTTAATTATATGTTCTAAATGCGATTGCTCGTAATCCGTCATCTGCAGATTATGATCATTTGTTTCAATAATAACTTCATGCGCCCCTATTCCATTTATTTTATCGTATAAGCCTTCGCCGCTGCGGGTTAAATCGCCCTCTATATGCAATGCCGGAAATTTATTCGGAACAACTCTTAACGCCCATTGTTTACTATCGTCTTCTGAAATAGAATAAATTTCGGGTGGAGTGCTTTCTTCATTACCAGGACAAAAAGGACAATATTCATCTTTATTCAAATTCGAGATATATTCATAATCAATAGGACGCTTGCCCCTGCCCTTGGAAATAATCACCCAGCGGCTTAGTATAGGATCTTTTCTAATTTCTGACATCTTAATAAATTTATTATAACCGGATATATTTTATTATTAAAAACAATAAGTTAACAGATAAGGAAAAAGCTGTTCTATGCCGCCGCCGATACACTTAATTAATTTCTGTTTACCGCTTACTGTCCCCTTTTTACGTTTGCGATTGTCCTTAATTAATCGTACTCCCGTTATCGACTGCTTTCTAAATATAAGTATATAATTTAGCTATTTTTAAATTAATAATCAAGTAAGGATACGACTGCTAACCAACCCGTTTTGCTCATGTATTAACCAATTTTTAATAAAAACAAAATAACTGCTCCGGTCGATTTGAATCGACACAGTCGTTTCGACCCAAAGCCCATAAGGCTTTTTCACTCTATAAATAAATGTTCTGTAAATTTTTGTATTTCCCTGAACAAAACTTCTTTTTCCACATCCAGCGTTAACACATGATACGATTTTTCTAATTTTAAAAACCGTTTGTCCTTAGACGAGATTTCAGCATAGATTGTTTCTGAACTTTTATAATCAATTGTATGATCATTTTTTGAATGCGCTAAAAATACAGGGGAATAAATATCAGGAAGATCAATTTTTAAATGTCTGAATAATTTTAAAACTTCCATTGCCGCTTTAATAGGAGTTCTTTTATATGAAACCGTTTTAGCTCTTTCATTATCATCTTTCATATCAGGTACGCCTCTTCCTATGTAATATCTTAAAAATGGCGCTGCAACAGGAAGCAGTTTGGTTTTTTTTTCTTTAAAGTATAAACCCGGAGCCAAAGCTATTACGCCCTCAACTTGATAATGCGCAGCTAAGTGCAGAGCTAAACTTCCTCCAACCGAAAGACCAATCACTATAATTTTTTCACATTTTTTACGTAAATCAAATAATGATTTTTTAGCGTCCTGAAACCAATCATACCATTTGCAGTCAATTAGATCTTCTTCAATTGTGCCGTGTCCGCTTAAAAGCGGTAAACTAATTGAATATCCTTTTGCTGCGAAAAGATCAGCCACCGGTTTCATTTCGTAAGGACTGCCGGTAAACCCGTGTAACAATAAAACACCGTACTTGTTTCCATCAATAAACAGCGGCTCTGCGCCTGATAATATTTTTTTATCCATAGTTTTAATTAATATCTTTCTGTTTGTGCTTCCCTCGATTTTATTAAGATATATTTAAAAAATATTGGACCCATTAATTCATTTATAACCACGCTTGCGATCAGTATGGTTTTAAATTGAGAGCCTATAGCGCCAGGCAGCGTATTTTCGATAATCGTCGCTAAACCTACGGCAATTCCCGCCTGCCCGATGAAACCCATCCATGAAATATTTTTAATGATTTTTTCTTCACCGGCAAGAACAGCCCCTAAATAGTTACCGGCAAATTTTAAAGCCATTCTGCTTATAACAAGAAAAATTGTTAAAACGAAAACCTGCCTTAATGTTTCCAGATGTAAACCCGCGCCCGCAAAACAAAAAAAGATTATATACAACGGCAAAGAACTTTTTTCGACTCCCACTATTAAAGATTCACCCTGATCGGAAAAGTTTTCTACCATTATTCCCACTATTATGGATATTACTAAAATTTCCATATTCAGCATTGAACTTAGTTCGGTTATTACAATAGCCACGCCCAATAAAAATATTGATCGTTCTACTTTGATATATTTTAAATACCATATAACCAAGAATCCTAAAAAGACGCCTAAACCTATTGATCCTAATATTTGAGAAAGCAAATCCTTTACCAGTTCCGCATTAAAAGAAGTTCCCTCCACTAAATAAAATTTAGCCCAGGTTATAATAAGCGGGAAAGTTATTACTAAAAAGATTGATTTTAATACTGTTATTGATAAGACTATATCGGTCAGTTTTCCTTTTGACCTTAATTCTGTGATAATTCCAATTGTTACTGCCGGCGAGGTTGAAATAGCGGTTGCCGCAAACAAAATCGAAAAGCCCATAATTAAATTATCTTCTAATCGGGAAATAAAAGGAATATATTTTGATAAACCTATAAATAGTACAAATAACCCTGCAAATACTACAATAATTTGACCGGATAATAAATAGATAATACTTTTGGTAAATTTTTTTATCCGCTCGTACTTCAGCTCTCCGCCTGCAGTTAAAGCAATAAAAGATAAAGCAAGTCGCTCAAGGAAAGATAATTTCTCTAAAATTTCATAATTTAAAAAATTAAAACCCATCGGGCCTAATATGATGCCTAATATCATATATCCGGTTAATTTTGGTAATTTTATTTTGGTAAGTATTAATGCCAATAAATATGCAGTAATGAGGACTAAGCCGGTTAAAATAGTCGACTCAGCCATTAATTCACCTTCTTGATAAAAAGATGATTTTATCCCGTAAAATATGGCGATTAGTAAAATACTGATGGATATTTTTTTCATATTTTCCGACTGCGTTTATATTTTAGATTCTTTGGATCTTAAATTCTTTTAATTCAGAGCCTAAAGCAACGTCTCACTTTCATTCTCGCTACAAAGACACAAAGATTCGAAGTTTAATTATATAATTTTTTCTTTGTGCCTTTGCTTGCATCCCGATTAATCGGGGCGGTGTCTTAGTGGCTATGAAATCTTAAATATCTTTAGTTAGACTTTTATTTCCGACTGTACAATTTTTTTCTCTAAATATTTAAAGGATATGATATCATTTATAACTAATGATACAGCTAAAATAAATAGCAATAATTGAGAATACCCCGAAACATTAGTCAAATGGAAATCTAATATTATGGCAAGCGACAGACCTCCCATGCTCAGATTTGCCATACCTATCGTCTTGTGGATGCGTGAATTTTGACTCATAGAAAAATTGGCAAAATACCCGGAAATCATTTTTGCGAATAAATTAACCGCCATAAATACAGCCAAATAAAACCAGTATTCTTTAGATTCAAATTTTAAATTAGCCCCAACAAAAATTAATAATAAAATATAAAGCGGCCTTTCAACCTGTTGTATACTTAAATATATTTTTTTCGCATTTACCGGAAGATTGGCAATCCCAAAACCAAAAACAAATGATATAAACAATAAACTTTGTTTTAAATAAAAAGCTATTCCTACTATAAAAAGCAATAAACCTAATACCAAAAGAAAAATTTCCTGATCTGTTTTCATATCCCTTGAAAGCAAACAGAATAAATATGAAGCAATTGTACCAATTATAATTGATACAAAAATAATTAAAACACCAGGATTATAGATATTTAAAAAAGATATATCGTTTGTATATGACATTACTAATCCAACTAAAATAATTCCCAGCATATTATCAAAAGCTGCGGCAAATTGTAGTAGATAAGAAACCCTGCCGGATAATTTGTATTCGCGTGAAATAACGGCTATCATTATTGGAGAGGTTACGGCTCCTGCGATTGCCAGTATAAATATTTCCGTTTCATTAAAAAAACGGTCTAATAAATGAAATGATTGATATAAAGCTATAAAAGATATTACTAAAGCGATTATAATATTAATTGTTGCAAAGCGGAAATATTCTTTTTGAAAACGTTTTATGCTTTTAACATTCGCTTGTAATCCGATTAAAAACCCAATCCACCCCAATACAAGCGCATACAGCACATTTAATTGTTGAGAAATTTCTTTATTAAAAACATTAAATAGATTGGGCCCAATTAAGTAACCCAATAACAGGTACAAACTTCCTGTACAGGCAAGGCATTTTATCCACGGTTTACTGATTTTTACTTTCTGAAAAAAAATCGATCCGAGATAGGCGATAAAAACAAGCAAGACTAAACTTAATAACGCTGTCATAAACCTCTAAAGATATGCAATTTTAATTGTAAACAATTAATTTTGGTTCTTAGATTTAATGCGAATATTTGGAAAATACTAATTTTTAGCGTTTCTATCTACAAAAATTTTGTATGATTGGAAAAAACCCGCTAATTGCTGAGATTTGTAATGATTCTTGACACACTTTTAAATCCCCTCTTTCGTAAGAGTATCCTGTTACACGGGAAAATGATAAAAAGAAATTTCTCATTCAGGCGCCAATTATTTATACTTTGGATAGATTTCAAACAATTTAACCAGGATAAAACCGGCGGCAAATCCGCCGATATGCGCAAACCAGGCAACGCCGGATTCAGTGCTGGGGATCATGTGAATATAGCCGTTATATAATTGAAACAGCAGCCAAAATAAAAGCACATAAACAGCCTTTATTTTCACGATGCGGATAATGATTATAAAGAAAAATAAAATAGAAACTTTATTCTTAGGATATTTTAACAGGTAAGCGCCAAGCACTCCGGAAATAGCCCCGCTGGCGCCGACCATTGGTATAGTTGAATTTGGATTCGTAGCAACCTGCAAAACCGCAGCCCCGACGCCCACCATCAAATAAAATATCAAATAGCGTTTATGCCCGATTGCATACTCGATATTATCGCCAAAAATCCATAAATAAAGCATGTTGCCCGCTAAGTGCCCCAAACCGCCGTGAACAAACATTGACGTAATAATTTTAACATAACCGCTCATTTCTAAAGGCGATTGCGTTATTTGAGAGGGGATAAGACCAAATTGATTAAAGAATGTCCCTATAGCTTCAATATTCGAAGGTTGGATAAAAAAATAAACTGCTATATTAGCGGCGATTAGCAAATAGTTAACATAAGGGAAGAAGCCCTTTTGACTTTCATCGGAAATGGGAATCACAATCCGCCTTTTATAAAATTGTTATAGTTATTTTTTGTTCATTTACATTGCCGGCTTTGTCTTTAACTTTAGCCATAATTTCATGTTTGCCCGGCGGTAATTTCCAATCTAAGTAACCGTTAATAATATCTTTTTCAGGATCCCATTCCGGCAGAACAAACCGGTTGTCCACCGTAATTTGCAAATTGGCGTCCGAACCAATTTCGGAAAGCTCGTCCTTCGCATAAAATTGAATCTTTTTTAAGCGTTTTAATTTTTGATTGTTTTTAGGGTGAATGATGTTTAATCCGGGGGCTGTGGTATCTGCGGCAATCACAAATTTACCAAAAGTATCCGTTCTGCCTGAAATAAAATGATTTATTGTATCCAGTTCAGCGCCGATTAAACTTAAGCGCCCATTCTTACCATATTTGTAAAGCCCCATTCGTTCAGGATTAACATAAGCAGAATCATAATGCAGCCGAACAGTAATGTCATTTTTGAACACTTGATTATCAGGCTGTAACTCAACAACCGAACTGTACATAGGGACCGTAATTTGTGTTACATCTAATTCTAATTTATTTGCCTGCATTAATAATGTATCGTATAAACTTTCGTTTCTTATATAAACAGCGCAATAATTATTAAAAAATTTTAACTCTTGCTTCTGCCCGGGCAGTAAAGCGTATAAATACAAGCTGCTGTCAAGATAAGTTTTTTGTCCGGCATGTAAACGTACATTTACAAAACCGTTTGTAAGTGAATTTGCCGCAATAATTTTTTCATAAAAATCGTTGACTATCTGCGGTTGAAACGTCGTTGAATAACTGCCGTAATCAATATCAAGTTTTAAATCAGAGGCGTCTTCTATATGATTAAAACGCAGCGCTGCATACTTGCCTAAATTCACAACTTTGAAATCAATCTTTTCATTAGCTTCAAGACTTAGCGACGCCGCTGTTTGTATCTCTTCATTGTCGGCAGTAGTAAGCAAGGTTTTAATCAGTTTATCTTTTACAGTATTAAGTTTGATTTTTATTAACATGGTTTGATTATTACCGGCAAATTTTCGTTCTAATATTTCAAAATATTCGATATTCTTCCATGTTTTCCCATCAGGGCTGGAGAGAAAATGCAGTTCTTTTAAATCAGCCGGCAGCTCTAATCTAAAAAAAACAAAATCGTTTAATTGGTTTATAAATTTTAATTTCGCCGGACGTGTGTTTTCAGCCAAAAGAGTCCCGGATATATGGCTTGTATTACCGAACCAATCACTAACCTCTATAGAAAATTTAATATTTTGATCGGCAATATCAATTAACCCGTTTCCCAATTTCCTATCATAAAGTTGAAGTTCATTGAATGGCTCTATATATAATTTATGATATACTTGTTTTGTTTTAGCGTATTTGGGATAATAGATTTCAATATTAATCTGACCGGATATGTCAAAATTCAGCCTGTCATATTGTATGTGAAAATAATCCTTATTATTTATGTTTAATACTGTTTTGTAAAAGGCAAATTTATTATATACGCCGTCCGCTTTATCATATCCTTTTACGGCAACGCCGATTTTCCCTCTAACTTTAATAGGTTCTTTAATAACGTAAATATTATCGCTGATACGACTTAATTTAAAAACTTTAGGCAAAAAGGAACCGTTTACTTTGCTGCCCGGCGTTTGGGGAATAATTAAAACAGATTGTAATGTCGGCGCGATATGATCTTCTACTTTATTATAAAATTTAAGTACATTAAAAGGATGGTCGTTGCCATCGCGGATTTCGAAATGCAAATGAGGCGAACCGATGCCTGTCTGCCCGGTGAAGGCAATAACTTCTCCTTTTTTAACCTTCCAATTTTTCGGACGCCATCTTATCGTGTAACGTTCATTTTGTAATTGTTTTTTCCGAACCGCTTTTTCGATTTTTTTGTTAAATTTCTGCAGATGCGCATAAACGGCAATCCTGCCGTCTTTTAATTTCAAATATATAACTTTACCGTAGCCAAAAGGCGAAACTCGGAGACGGTCTATTTCCCCGTCATCAATAGCGTAGCAAGGATAACCTACCTGATTCCATGTTTTTATATCAATCCCGGAATGGTAATGCCCGGGACGATATTCGCAAAAACTGGAAGTTATGTGCTTGCTTGCATTAGTAGGCCAGAGATAATTTTGCCCGAAAACAATAATCGGGAAAAATACAAATAAAACCAATAATTGCAGTCGATTTAGCCGTCTCATTTTTTTTAAAATCATTAGATAATTCTATTCCTATATTTTGGTATATCGGAAGATTGGAGTGATGGAGTATTGGAGTGATGCTCCGCGGTGGGAGAAGAATTGATTAATGGGTAAATAGCTGCATTTCCATCTCTATCACAGACATTCCGTTCTTCAAAGACCTCAAAGGTTTTCGAAAATCTTTGAGGTCTTTTCTTCTTCCCATTCTTCCATCAATTCACTAATTCATTAATTCAATTCTTCTCCAACCCATTACTCCAATACTCCATCACTCCAATCTTCACAATTAAGCTAATGTTGCCCGAACGTCAACAACAGCGGCGGATCCTCTTTCTGCCTGCCATATTAATGGATTGAGGTCCATTTCTACAATTTCCGGATGTTCGGCTAAAAGGAGACTAAACTGTTGAATAGTATAAGCAAAAGAATCACGGTCAACAGCCGGGTTCCCCCTAAAACCATTTAACAATGGCTGTGAGCGTAACTCGCCAATCATTTCTTTAGCTTCGAAAGCGTTAACAGGCGCGATTCTGAAAGATACGTCTTTTAAGACTTCGATGAAAATTCCTCCAAAACCAACCATAAGCACAGGACCAAACACGGAATCCTTTTTACCGCCTAAAACAAGTTCTATCCCGATCGCTAATTGTTTTTGCGCCAGAAAAACCGGCTTAACTCCTGAAGCAAGAACCGATTCTGCTTTTTCCGACATATTTTCAAAAGACTCTCTTACAGCCGTATCTGAATCAAGTCCCAATTTTACTAATCCAAGATCTGTTTTATGAATGATCTGTTCATTAGCAATCTTTAGTACAATTTTGCTCTTCAGTTCTTTTTGAAATTGAATAATTTTGTCTACTTCATCACTGACTAAATAAGGCGCATTTGTAATATCGTATTGTTCCAGCAGTTTCAACAAATCTGCAACAGGCGCCTGTTTATTGTTTGGGTCTGTGTTTGTAAGTACAGATTCTTTCATTCCCGGATTAATGGCAACAGCCTCTGATTTTCTGAACCGCCGCTGAATTTGATGGTATTCCCACATTGTGCTCAGCGCTTTTACGGCAGATTCGGGATAGGAAAAAACAGGCAATTGCAATTGCTGAAATATTTCCATTCCGGCTGTTTCATCTTTTTGCGCCATCAGAACCGGAATAATCGTTTTGCCGCAATTGGGAATAAGCGAGCCAAGAGTTTCGGCAATTTTCGCAGGCGTTGTATTTACCGGCGGCTTAACAATAATCAATAAAATACTGTCAACCCCCTCGTCCTCTTGCACCGCTTCCAACGCCTGATAATATATGTCGTGATCGGCGCTGGCAATCATATCTATCGGGTTGCCGGTAGCCGCTTCAGCCGGCAGAAATGATTTTAATTTTTCTATTGTTTTTTTATTTAACTCAGCAAGTTTTAATCCGTATTTTTCAAGGGCGTCGCTGGCTAATATAGCCGGACCGCCTGCGTTGG
>JAUXGF010000277.1 GCA_030622395.1 Calditrichaceae bacterium | reverse complement strand
GGTAAAAGAAGCGCAAGACCTTATTACACGCCTTAAAGCTGATATTAAAACATTTACTTTTGACGGCGATACGCCTGCCGATATCCGGCGGACCATCCGGACGGCAGGGCATATTGTTGTAACTAATCCCGATATGCTGCACCAGGGTATTTTGCCGCATCATACTTTATGGATTAAATTATTTGAAAACTTAAAGTTTATTGTATTAGATGAAATTCATTCCTACCGCGGGGTTTTCGGCAGTAATTTGGCAAATGTTATCCGCCGTTTAAAACGTATTTGCAAATTTTACGGAAGCGATCCACAGTTTATTTGCTGCAGCGCTACAATTGCCAATCCGCAGGAATTAGCGGAAAAAATCAGCGGTGAGAAAATTGAGCTTGTCGATCAAAACGGAGCGCCCAGGGGCAAAAAGCATTTTCTGTTTTATAATCCGCCTGTAGTTAACAGAGGCTTGGGCCTGCGCCGCCCGGTCATTTCCGAAGTTCGGAATATTGTTCGTAAAATAATGCCTACCGGAGCGCAAATCATTGTATTTTGCCGCAGCCGCCTGCGCGTAGAATTGTTGCTCACTTATCTGCATGAATTGGCAAAGCAGCTAAAAATAAATCCCCATAAGATTAGAGGTTACCGCGGCGGTTATTTACCGAAGGAGCGCCGTGAAATTGAAAATGGACTTAAAAACGGAAATATTCAGGTTGTAGTAAGCACAAATGCCCTGGAACTGGGAATCGATATCGGACAACTTGACGTGGCAATTATGGCCGGATATCCCGGTTCGATTGCCAGCGCATGGCAGCAGTCAGGCCGGGCAGGGAGGAGGCAAAGCACATCTTTAACTATTCTGGCTGCCAGCAGCTCGCCGTTAGATCAATATATTATTGAACATCCAAAATACTTTTTTAAAAAGAATCCGGAAACGGCGCAGGTAGACAGCGATAATTTGCCTATTTTAATGAGTCATATTAAATGCGCGGCTTTTGAACTGCCCTTTTTAGAGAACGAAACCTTTGCACCGGATATTACCGCGCACTTATTAGATTATCTTGTCGATGAAAATGTCTTAAGAAAAGCGGAAGGCAAATATTTTTGGATGCGTGAAATATATCCCGCTGAAGAAATCAGTCTGCGGGGCGGCTCGGCGGAAAATGTAGTTATAATTGATACGAGCGATAAGAATAATGTAATAGGCGAGATTGATTTATTCAGCGCGCCGGAGATGGTGCATAAAGACGCCATTTATATCCACGACAGCGTCCAGTTTCATGTGGACGATCTGGACTGGGACGAAAAGAAAGCTTATGTCCATAATGTAAATGTTGATCATTATACGGACGCTATCACTAAAACCGATCTAAAAGTTTTAGATGTTTTAGAAAAAGATAAAAATATTGATTACGGTTATCAAAAATATTTTGGAGAAGTTGCTGTAACGCGGGTAACGACCGGTTATAAAAAAATCAAATTTCATACTAATGATAATATTGGATCCGGTAGAGTATATCTCCCTGAGTTGGAAATACAGACCAACGCCTTATGGTGGGAATTCCCACGCGAATTATTTGTTGAGTCCTATTTTGAAGAATCCGTTATCGGAGAAGGTTTAAAGGGAATTGCTTATACGCTTTCAAATTTAATTCCGGTATATATTATGTGCGATAAAACGGATATATCTGTTATTCCTATGGTTCGGTCGCCGTTTAGTCAAAAGCCGGTTATTTATGTTTATGATAAATTTCAAGGCGGGATAGGCTTAAGTAAAAAGCTTTTTTCTATTGAGCGTGTTGTTTTAAAAGCTGTAGAAGAACATATTCAAAGCTGCCCCTGTGTTAGCGGATGTCCTTCATGCATCGGTCCAACTTTGGAAGCGGGAATATTTGGGAAAGAAAGCGCATTGAAAATATTAAGTCTAATAAAGCTTGACGATTGAAGGTTAATCAAGGATAATGTACAGATTTTCTGGATAGCCACTAAGGCACGAAGCCACAAAGAATAAAATAACAAGACCTTGAGTCTTTTCACGAGGCGACCAATTGTAATAATAAATTATTGCAGCAGGCGTAGGGACGATGCATTACTGTCAACGTTGTTACGTATCAGAGACCGCTGCGCTTAACTCTGATACGAGGGGAAGGGGTAATTATTCCCTACACACGATAATTACAGACAAATTCATTGAGATCATCATTGGCGTGTTGGCGGTATAAATGAAGAATTTATAAAAACAGATGGATATAAAAAAGAAGCTCGATTACTATAAATCAGAAAGCTCCGGCAAAAAAGATAATCTTACAAATATTAGCTCCGCGTCTTTAAAAGCGTTGCAGGAATGTTTTAACGGTGAAATCTGCGTTCCTTCCGCGCCTTACCTGAAAATCATCAGACAGCATCAATTCAATGATAAGTTTATGCCCGCTTTGGAAATCAATAAAACGATAAAGTTAGATTTTTTAACTAAAGGGCAAATTAATTCGGGAATCGACCCGGAGAAATGCCTTTTTTTTGATTTGGAAACAACCGGGTTGGCGGGAGGCGCCGGAACATTTGCTTTCCTGCTGGGCTTCGGGATGATAAAAAATAACTGCTTAAACGTTCATCAATATTTCCTGCCTGATTTCGGCAGAGAATATTATCTGTTTAAAACCCTGCTTGAAAGTTTTGAAGAATTTTCATTTTTAGTTTCATATAATGGAAAATCTTATGACCTGCCGTTGTTAAAAACCCGTTTTATCCTGAACCGCCTAAAGCAAAACTTTGATTCATTTAAGCATATTGATCTTTTGCATATAGCCAGGAGAATCTGGAAAGACAGCTTAAAATCCTGTGATTTAATCTCAATAGAAAACAATCTTTTAGGGCGCCGCCGTTCCGATGATATTCCCGGCGCTTTTATCCCGCAGGCATATTTTGATTTTATACGCACAGGCGTCATCCATAATATTAAACGAATAATTGATCATAACTATTATGATATTGTATCGTTGGCTGAATTATTTATTTTATCAAGCCAAATTGAATCCGATCCGTTAATAGTAAAAGATAGCAAAGCTCGAACCAGATTAGCACGCTTAGCTTTTGAACGGCAAAACGAATCATTATTTGAAACCATCGTTTCTTCAGCCTGCCAGGCGTCAAAAAGAGAACAAGATCAACTGAATGTATGGCAGAGCCTTTTATACAAAAAAAAGAGGAAGTGGACGGAAGCCGCCGAGCTTTGGCAGGATTTGATTTCTTCAAAAGAGTATATGTTTTTTGCCCTGGAAGAATTAGCCAAGTATTATGAACATGTCCAAAAGGATATACAACGAGCGTTATTTTTTACTGATAAAGCGTTTCAATTTTTTGATACATTTGAGCAGTTAAACAGCGGCATATCCAATTTGGAAGAGAAGCGTTCCTTTCGCCATCGCAGAAAAAGGTTAATAATAAAATTATCTTGACAGTATTAAACAGGCTGGCTATATTTAGTTATTTAATAAATTCCCGCCCCACCATCATTTTAGGAGGAAATATGGTTTATAAAAATCTCGGTGATATGTTTTTTCAAAAACGGCAGAAACTCGGCTCAAAAACGGCATATATGTATAAGCAAAGCGGAGAATGGATTTCTGTTACTTATAAAGAAGCTGTGGACCGGGCCGAAAAGACAGCCGCTGGTTTCGCTTCTTTAGGTATTAAAAAAGGGGATAGAATCGGCATAATTTCCGAAAATCGAGTAGAATGGGCTTTAACCGATTATGCAGCCGAAGCTTTAGGAGCGGTATTAGTGCCTATTTATCCGTCCCTGTTAAATGACCAGGTTAAATATATTTTAAATGATTCAGAATCAAAAATTGTGGTAGTTTCGGATGAAATGCAGCTTGAAAAAGTTGAGTCTATACGAAAGGAATTAAAATCGGCAGAACACTTTTTTGTTTTAGACGCCGAAGACGCGCAGTTTTCCGATTCATGGAAAAGTTATGATTCGCTTGCTGAAATTGGGGAAAGCTTTTTAAAAGAAAAACCTGATTATGTAACTAATGAAATATCGAAGGTTGAATTAACTGACTGGGCGACAATTATATATACCTCGGGCACAACCGGAGAACCAAAGGGCGCCGTGTTAACCCATAAAAATCTTTTATTTAATGTTGAAGAGGCTGATACTGCTATTAAAGTATACGAAGACGATATCTTTCTTTCATTTTTACCTTTAAGTCATGTATTTGAAAGAATGGCGGGGCATTATTTAAGCTGCTATCACGGCTGCACTGTAGCCTATGCAGAGAGTATTGACACCGTCGCTGAAAATTTGCAGGAAATAAAACCAACGGTCATGGTTTCGGTGCCGAGGCTTTATGAAAAAATATATGGGAAAGTTTTAGACAGCGTCGAGTCCGGTTCGCCGGTAAAACGTAAAATATTTTACTGGGCGCTTAAAATAGGTAAAGAGTATATTAACAAAGTAATGATGCATCAACCGATATCTGCAATATTACAATTCAAACGCAATCTGGCTTATAAACTTGTCTTTAGTAAATTGAATGAACGTGTCGGCGGCAGGAACCGCTTTTTTGTGAGCGGCGGCGCTCCTCTGTCTGCTGAAATAGCCGAATTTTTTGGAGCTGCCGGCATTTCGATTATAGAAGGATATGGATTAACAGAAACTTCGCCTGTGATTTCAGTTAATCATTTAGATAATTTTAGATTTGGTTCGGTTGGCATTGCGTTGCCGAATGTAGAAGTTAAAATTGCCGAAGACGGTGAAATTTTAACGCGCGGAGACCATGTGATGGTGGGATATTATAATAAAGAAGCTGAAACAAAAGAAGTTATTGATAAAGACGGCTGGCTTTATACCGGCGATATTGGGATTGT
>JAUXGF010000413.1 GCA_030622395.1 Calditrichaceae bacterium | reverse complement strand
TGGAGAAGTGATTTATGCCAAGCGGTAAAAAGAAAAAACGCACTAAGATGTCTACACACAAAAGGAAAAAAAAGCTCAGAAAGAATCGTCATAAAAAGAAGAATCGTTAATTTAAAAGGTTCATTTCTAATGAGCCTTTTTCTGTATTCATTATCAGATGAGAAGCTTTGAAAATGAATCATCCAACTATTTACACAGTAAGTGAAATTACAAGAACGATTAAATTATTAATCGAAGAAAATATCCCGACTTTGTGGGTGGAGGGGGAGGTCTCAAATTTCAAGGCTCATTATTCAGGTCATTATTATTTTACATTAAAAGATCAAAACAGCCAGCTTTCGGCTGTTATGTGGAAATCAAGAGCTGCGGCGCTTCCGTTTAAACTTGAAGACGGGATGTTAGTCCAGGCTCTTGGCAATATCCGCCTTTATGAAAAATCAGGCCGTTATCAAATAGATATAATCCGTTTACAGCCTGCCGGCGCAGGACGGCTGCAAATGGAATTTGAAGAGCTTAAGCAGAAACTTATGGCTGAAGGTCTATTTGACGCTTCTCATAAAAAAGAACTCCCGCATTTCCCACATAAAATAGGCGTGGTAACGTCATCAACAGGGGCGGCGGTACAAGATATAATAAATATTTTAAAACGCAGAGCGCCCCATTTAGAAATCATTGTGCGTCCGGCTAAGGTTCAGGGAGAAGGAGCGGCTAAAGATATTGCCGAAGCAATCAACGAATTTAATCAATATAAAGATGTAGATTTATTAATTGTAGGCAGGGGCGGAGGTTCGCTGGAAGACCTGTGGGCTTTTAATGAAGAGATTACCGCCCGGGCAATTTTTAATTCCGATATTCCAATTATTTCGGCGGTAGGACATGAGATTGATTTTACAATAGCCGATTTTGTATCTGATTTAAGAGCGCCCACGCCATCCGCAGCCGCCGAGCTTGCAGTACCCGATTATGTGGAATTAGATAGCCAAATAGCAAATTACTATGATCGAATTTTTCAATCAGTAAATTCATACATTAAACGCTGCCGCGAAAAAATTAACGCTATTCAAAGAAGTTACGGGTTGCGAAGACCTGAAGACCTCTTAAAACAGTATGCCTATCATGTAGATGAATTAAGCGCTAAACTACAGCAAAACTTCACAAATGATATCCTGCAAAAACAAGAATATCTAAAACAATTAAATCTCCGGTTGTTAAATTTAAGCCCTAAAAAAGTTCTTAAAAGAGGGTACAGCGTTTCCTATATAGATGGGAAAATTATTACCGATCTTAAAAACGTTAAGATTAATTCAACGCTTGTGACGGAATTATGCAAAGGTAGTATTTCCAGTCAGGTCAAAGAAATAGAAAAAGGAAATAAACATGCCAAAGAAAAAAGTATTAACATTTGAAGACGCCTTAAGCCGCCTGGAAGAAATTGTAAGTCAGTTGGAAACAGGTGAAATAGCTTTAGACGATAGCATAAAAGTCTTTGAAGAGGGCAGTGAATTAGTTAAATTTTGCTTGTCAAAAATTGATACCGCTGAAAAGAAGGTTAAAAAGTTAGAAAAAGATAATAAAGGCGATTTGCAGCTTAAGCTGCTTTAAAGCAAATTTTAAAAACTAAACCAATACCTGAGAAACTCTTTGAAATCTAATAAAAAAATAATCGGGATTATTGTAAATCCCCGCAAAGAAAAAGTCCACACTCCTTTAGAATCGTTAGATAAATGGATCAGCCAAACTAAGCCTGACGCTGAATTTATTCTATGTACGTATAATTCAATCTATGTAAAAAAGCGATATAAAAATCTGCCTCTTGTATGCGAAGAAGAAATTTTAAATAAATCCGAAGTCATTGTAACTCTCGGCGGAGACGGCACAATATTGAGAACAGTTCATAGTATCGGATCATCAGAGATACCAATTTTAGGCGTCAATTTGGGCGGGCTTGGATTTTTAGCGGAGACAGC
The DNA here is from genome assembly GCA_030622395.1 of Calditrichaceae bacterium. Taxonomy (GTDB): domain Bacteria; phylum Calditrichota; class Calditrichia; order Calditrichales; family Calditrichaceae; genus JAUXGF01. Next base: position 1,397 of record JAUXGF010000413.1, on the reverse strand, counting down.
CCCGGATATGCTGACCAGTCATTTACAAGCTTATCTTTCAAATAATTATGTTATAGAAAATCGAACCATGATGAAATGTCATGTTGAAAAAACTAATTACACATTTTATGCTTTTAATGATATTGTAATTGATAAGGCTGGATTTTCCCGCGTTATTGAGATAGAGACACATATTGATGAATGTTTGTTGAATTCATATATTGCCGACGCTTTAATATTATCCACGCCAACCGGTTCAACCGGATACTCTCTTTCAGCGGGAGGCCCCATTGTAATACCTCAAACAAATGTATTTATTGTTAATCCGATTTGTCCTCATTCTTTAACTAACCGTCCGGTGGTTGTCCCAGATGACAGCGTTATTTCGATTAAAGTTTTTACTGAATACAAAGAAGTGAATGTTTTTAGAGACGGGCAGATGGATAAAAGTTATCCCAGCGGAGCTTCGTTTGTGATTACAAAAGGAGAATATCCCGCAAAACTAATTAAGACGAAAGAAAAAGGATTTTATGATACATTAAGAAACAAGCTGCTTTGGGGAAAAGATTTCCGCGATAAAGATCACTGGTCGTATAAAAACTTCAAAGAATAAATTTGTAAGAATGGAGTAATGGAGTGTTGGATTGATGAAGAATTGAATTAATGAATTGATGAATTGATGAATTTTTAAACTTCGTAATGAGTTGCTCTTGTATCAGAGTTAAGCGTAGTGGTCTCTGATACACACACGGGGGGGATTATCCCGGAAGGCGTAAGGGCGCGAAGCCGTTTCAGGCGATGATATTGAAATAACAGATGTAAAAAGCGTTTCACACAACGTCGTCACGTATCAGAGACCGCTTCGCTTAACTCTGATACGAGGGAATATAAATCCAATTATGGTTCACCAATGTTAAGCCGGATAATTCTTTAGTCCCGGCGGACGGTATGAAAATTTTCTATCGATCAGCATATCAATAACGCAGACATTCCAATACTACATTCTTCATTCTTCCACCACTCCATCACTCCATTACTCCAATTCCTCATCTTCTTAATAACCCCTATCCTGACCGCCGCCATGGCTTTTATTTATCAAAGACTGCCAATTTGGATTTTGCAATTCTTTTCGATATGTTGAATGGATTAATTCATACTCGCCAAAACCGTTCAAATCGGAAAAAATAAAGATTGCGCCGCCTTCAAGATTGTAATAATGCCAAATAGTGTAGGGTAAAATATCAATGGAACTAGGATAGCGTTCTATTTCACTCGGCTCTCTATAAATCATTATAACACGCCCTCTATCCGTTTTCCAGCCTTTTCTCCCTAAAAAACTAAAATGAGAATTAGCGTATTCTACAAGCCGCATATATCTTTTTCTGCTGGCGCCTGAAGTTGAATTAGCGCTTTTATCT
>JAUXGF010000391.1 GCA_030622395.1 Calditrichaceae bacterium | reverse complement strand
TGAGTTTAGTCTCTTTGGTAAATAAAGGTAGTTGTAATTGCATAACGCTAATTTTATGCACTTTTATTTTGCGAAACAACTATTTTAAATACCTGATTTTCATACACGGGGTCAGGATCTCTGAATTTATTGGTGGGAAAGAAAGAATATATAATAGTCCAATTAGTCCTGTCCCACGGGGACTCCTGTGGAGTGGGACGGGACGAATTTATTAGCATAGCTATATTTGTTAAGTTGACGCCTTTGCGCCTTTGCGGGAATGTCGGATAAGAAAACTCAAGCGTCCCATCAAAAGCTTCAAACAGTATCTGTTTCGGTTTAATTTTAAAATTTCAATATAATAAAAAAGCTTGTTTGTTTTTGTCTTATGAATTAAAATACACAACACAAAAAAAGGAGTGAACAATTGATTGGAAAACAAAAAAGAGAACTGCGGGCAAGAGGCAATCAGATTAAGGCGAAAATAATAATCGGCAAGGAAGGTTTCACAGAAAAAATAGTTGATTTTATTAACCAAGCCTTTAATACAACCGATTTACTTAAAGTCAAATTATTAGATACATGCCCGGATGAATGTAATAAAATAGCGGAAGAATTGGATCAGATTCCTAAAACAGATGTAGCGCAGATTTTAGGCCGCACTATTTTAATTTATCGTCCATTAAAGAAGAAAAAGAAGAAGACTGATAAATCAACTTAAAAAATAAAAAATCAAGTGATAGCTATAATTAGTGCTTGAACGAAAACTAATCAAAAATGTCAGTTCGCCGCACGACTATGGCGGGGGCAGGAAGCGAAGCATCCCGAGTATTGGAATTTAGCGTTATAAATATTGAAGTTAAAGATTTCTCACCATCCCAAAGCGTCAGGATCGCGCCACGGGCGTCCCTGTGGGAAAATGACAAATGGGTTTAGATAATTAGAAATTACCCACACTATTCGACATAGACCCAAAAAAATATTAATTCAAAAAAAACCATGAGGACTTATGAAACAGCTTGCTGAAAAAATGATTAAACATGCTCTAAAGTCAGTTGATCCATATAATTTGATTTTAGAACAATTAAGTTATCAATCCAATAATCTGACTATTCAGGATAAAAAATCAATAAAGTTGCAGGCTTTTAAGAATATTTACCTGGTTGGCGCAGGGAAGGGCGCGGCTCCAATGGCAGCCGCAATGGAAGACCTCCTTGGAGAGCGGCTGAAACAGGGATCAATTATTGTTAAGTATGAGCACGGCAGGCAGTTAAAAAAAACAAAAGTATATGAAGCCGGTCATCCGATACCCGATCAAAATACGCTTAACGGCTCTGAACAGATTTTTAAATTAATTGATAAAGCAGGCGGGGATGATCTGGTTATTGTATTAATTACCGGCGGGGGATCAGCTTTAATGGAAGCTCTGCCGCAGGGTATAACGCTGGATCAATTAGCCGCGTTAAATCAATTATTACTTTCCAGCGGCGCCTCGATTGAGGAGATCAACACAATACGTAAACATATCTCACTAATAAAAGGCGGACAATTAGCAAAAAGAATAGCGCCTGCAAAAACGCTTTCATTAATCTTATCGGATGTAATCGGCGATCCTCTGCAAAGTATTGCTTCAGGCCTTACGGCGCCCGATTCAACTACTTTTAAAGAAGCGGTAGCCATTATTGATAAATATGGATTGAGCGGTAAAGTATCAAAGTCCATAATGGATTATTTAAATAGCGGTATTAAAGGCAAGGTAGAAGAAACTCCCGATCATAGCGATGAAGTATTTAAGGGAGTTGATAATTTTATTATAGGCAATAATCAGCTTGTGTTAAACAGGGTTAAAGAGATTGCCGCTCAGCATGATTATCAGACAGTTGTATTGACAGACAGGGCAGAGGGCGAGGCGAGAGAAATTGCGCTGCTTTTAAGCGGCATTATTAAAAGCGCTCTTTTTTCAGGGATGCCTGTGCCCACGCCGGCTTGTATCATTCTTGGCGGCGAGCCTACGGTTACTATTAAGGGCGGCGGGTTAGGCGGGCGCAACCAGGAATTAACGCTTGCCATGCTTAAAGCTCTTCGGGATGTAAAAAAATCGTTTTATTTCTGCAGCATTGGTACCGATGGTACGGATGGACCAACCGACGCAGCGGGCGCCTGGATCGATCATAAAACAATGGAAAAAATTATTTCGCATGATCTTAATATTGAGCAATATTTGGATAATAACGATTCATATCATTTTTTCCAAAAGATCAACCAACTTATAATTACAGGTCCCACGCAGACAAATGTTATGGATTTAATGTTTTGTTTGATTTAGGATTTGACGAGACTGGATACTGGATGTGCTGGTTGGAGCGGAGCGGAAATCCCGCCCTTGCGGGAATGCTGGATGCTTGATACTGGATGGAGCGGAAATCCCGCTTTTGCGGGATCACCGATTACCGCTTACTGATTACCGATCACTGGACACGCCGGATGCTATTATTATTTCCTAAATATTATTTTTTATTTAAAGCAAATTAATAAAAGTTCGATAACTTAATAAACGCTTAAATTCATCTTTAATGGTTTATACGTTTGTTGTATTATTTTATAATTTCTTTTATTTTAAAGAACAGGAAAAGTTTATGGGCTGGCTGCAATTATTTGACGATGAAGTCGATCATGAAAAATTAGAAACGGAAAATCAACAAAAGCAGACAACTGTGCTTGTAGTTGATGATGAAGTCTCAATTACGGATACATTAAATAAATATTTAAGTTTAGAAAACTATACGGTTTTTACCGCTAATAACGGTAATGAAGGACTGGAAAAATATTGGGAGCATAAACCGCAAATTATTATTACTGATATTAAAATGCCCGGTATGTCCGGTTTGGAATTTTTAGGACGTATTCGCAGCGAAGACCTTGAAACTGAAATCATTGTTGTTACCGGTCATGGCGATATGGATTCTGCGATTGAGGCGCTTAAAAATAACGCTTCCGATTTTTTACTCAAACCTTTGGATTTAGAAGTTATCCTATATGCTTTACAGCGCACTGAAGCCCGCATAAATCTAAAAAAGAAAGTAAAATCCTACACTGTAAAACTTGAAAAGCTTTTAAAACAGGTAAATTATTCAAAGCGGCACATGGAAACAATCGTTCAAAACTCTCCAAGCGCAATGTTAACTTATGATACTAATGGAGTAATTACTTCATGGAATGCTGAAGCGGAAAAACTTACCGGTTATTCATCTGATGAGTCTAAGGGAAAATCATTTAAAGATTTATTTGTAATAGAAAGTCATATTATAGATATAAAATCCGCTGCAGACGACAAGCAATCTTTCCAAAATGTAATCTGTCAAATATTAACTAAAGATCACCAACTCCGCTATATAAGTCGTAATGCCAATGTTTTAAAAGATCAGGACAATAAAATTATAGGGGGGATTGAAAGTTTTCTTGATATTACCGAGAAGATGAAAAAAGATAGTTTGCTCGAAAAACGTTACTTACAGGTACAGGCAATTAATGAAATCGGCAAAATGGTTGCCAGTAGTCATGACCGCGGTGATTTAACAGCTTTTATTTGTAATCATTTAGCCAAAACCT
>JAUXGF010000306.1 GCA_030622395.1 Calditrichaceae bacterium | reverse complement strand
TGGAAAATGTGAATAAAAGAATAAAAAATGATCCTGCTTTTAAGCAACAAATAGAATCAATGAAAAAACATTTGGAATATAACCGGTAAGATTACAAGCAAGATTCCCAGTAGGTCGCTATGCGAAAAGATTAAAGATTGGAAACCGGCAGAACCTCGGTCTTTGCCAGTGAATTATTTGGAATAACACACTTTGCTCCCTCCATTGACAAATCGTCCCGACTCGCCGGGATTCGCTTCAACTGCCACTTCTTCTACCGCCTGCTTATTTATCATTTTATAGTCTTAGCATTTTATTCAAATCTTAAACTTTTTAATAATTCAATATTATCTTTATCTGCATTTTGATTGGCGGGAATTTCAATAATGCCCGGCGTATCTTTTAGTCTTTCATGATTAACGATGTATTCAAAACTCTTTAAACCGATATGCCCCTCGCCAATAGCAGCGTGACGGTCGCGGCGGCTGGCAAGTTCTTTTAACGAATCATTTAAATGAAATGCTTTTAACTTTTGCCAACCGAATGATTGTTCAATTTCGGAAAAAGTAGATTCCCACCCTTCTTTAGTTTGGATAGGATATCCCGCTGCAAAAATATGGCAGGTATCAAGGCATACATCTACTTTTGATTTATTATCCACTTGTTCTATAATCTTTTGCAAATGCTTAAAGCGATACCCGATAGCAGTTCCACTACCGGCGGTGGTTTCTAACAGAATCTCCACTTGCGGTTGATAACGGCTTATCGTTTCATTAATCGTTTCGGAAATGACGCTTATCCCCCACTCTTCCCCTTTTCCGCTGTGAGCGCCGGGATGAATTACCAAATAATTTATGCCCAATTGATCGCAGCGCCGCAGTTCATCAACAAGCGCTTTACGTGAACGCTGCAAGTTGTTTTCATCCGTTGCACACATATTTATTAGATAAGAAGCATGGGAAAGCAGCGGCACAGAATTATATCCTTTATCTCTGCGAGAGCTTTTGAAAGCTTCTATTTCATCTTGCGAGAATATTTTTGACTTCCACTGTCTTTGGTTTTGTGTAAATATTTGAAATGTTTCACAACCGATTTCCGCGGCATTCATAACGGAATTCTGTATGCCCCCGGAGATGGAAACATGCGCGCCTATTTTCATAAATCTTCCGCCTTTAAAATTGATTTAGTGAAATAATATTCAGGGATTTTTATTACATATATTTTATTTTATCCGGTTTATCCGTTACGTAGAGACGAGACAATACCTCGTCTCTACACGAGATACATCAGTCAACCCTTCTCAGTCCTTTAACAAATCTCTTATATATTGATAAGCGACTGTGGCAACGCCCCCTTTTTGTATTAACCAATCGCGCAGGCTGATTAAAGACATTTTGTGTCCGCCAAGTTTTTGAATAAATACTTTCTGTGAATCAAATTGATAAATATTGAATCGTTTTAAAGCAAGATGAGATAATGAAGCCGGTACGGAACGATAATAAATAGACCCCGTCCCAAATTTATAGCCGGTTTGATTGGATATCCGCAGTGTTCTTTTCGTAAACCTTCCAAAAGGATAACTTATTGAAATTATCTTTTCATCAAGCATATTTTGCAGATATTGCTGACTGTCTCTTAATTCAACAATCAATTTTTCGTCGGACATCATAGTTAAAAGCCGGTGCAAAATTGTATGCGAACCGATTTCGAAACCATAATCATGCAGTTGCATTAACTGATCTTTAGTTAAATGCTTAAATTTCTTATTGCCGAATTGCACATCCCAATCATTATATTTCCCAATATAATCAGTTGGAATAAAGATCACTCCCTTAAAACCAAACTTCTTCATAATCGGAAAGGCATAAGTATAAACTGACTCATATCCATCGTCAAACGTAATAATAACCGGTTTTTCAGGAATATTTATATTTTGACGCAAGTCTTTAAAAGTAATTGGCGTGTAATTCAACTTGAGGATAATCTGCATATCGCTTCTAAACATATCCGGACGTCTTGATGTAACGCCGATATCCTGAAGCGGATCTATTTTATGATAATTGATTATAGGAATCTGGTGGATATGCATATTTTACAGGTTTAATTCAAGAAGTTCAAAGATACTATAAAATTCATAACCGTAATACTCTGCAAAATACCTGTTAGTCATTTTACCCTTGTAAATACATAACGCCGGCAAAATACCCGGTTCTTCAACAATCGAATTTTTAAGCCCTTTTAAAGCCAGTGTTTTAATGTATGGGACAATCTTCTTTGTTAGAATGCGGCTTGCGGTTACAGGAACTGCGGCGGGCATATCCGGAACGCAATAATGCAAAATATCATTTACAAGATATGTAGGCTTTTCATGACTCGTTACATGAGAAGTCTCCAAAATATCTGTTTGCCCCGCAGAAATATCAATAATAACGCTGCCCGCTTCCATTAAAGAAATCATTTCTTTAGTAATTGAAATATTTATATTTTTAAACGATTGTACAGCTATAACTAAAACATCTGTTTTGGGAAGCAATTCTCTTATTTTTTCATCAGAATACAAATCTGTATTTATTCCTGGAAATTGAATCTTAAAATCATCTAATGCACCTTTTTCCAAACTTAAAATATTAACTTGCGCCCCATTAGCAAGCGCATAGGAAGCGGCAGTTCTTGCGGCTGTCTCCGCTCCTACAATAGTAATTACCGCGGGCTTACTCAGTTCTGTTTTGGAAATAAGTATACCTTTTCCCCCCTCAAAAACGGTCAGTAACCGTATAGCTTGATGAATAGCCATCCTGCCGGCAATTTCACTCATCCCTATTAATAAGGGATTATTCCCATCCTCGTCCTGAATTAATCCTGCGCTGATAAAGGAAGCCCCTGTTTCAAAAAGCGATTTCATTCGATCAACGCTGTATTTTAAATCAAAAAATGATAGTAATATATGAGATTCATTTAAAAGCTCAAACTCAATCGGCATAGGCGGCTGCACCTTTAAAATCAGTTCTGTTTTTTGAAGAACTTTTTCCATAGTCGGCAAAATAGAGGCGCCGGCTCGTTCATACATAATATCGTCAAAATTACATTTTTTTCCCGCTTCATGCTCTACAAAAACTTCGATCCCGTTTTTTACCAGAACCTTAACTCCTTCTGGAGTAAGCATGACCCGTCCTTCATGTTGTTTAATCTCTTTTAATAAACCTATTTTAAACATTATTACCTTATTTATTGGGAGACAACCTGATAATATTAAATTTATCCATTATAAACAATTTTTGGGCAATATCCAACAATGAAGCGGGTGTAATCGAATCAATTTTTTCTAATAATTCATTCAGGGTTATTTGCCGTTTATAATAAATTTCATTTTTTGCCAGTCGAGTCATTCTTCTGTTAGCGCTTTCCAATCCTAAAATAAAATTACCTTTTAACTGTTTTTTTATTTTATGCACGGCGCTATTACTGATTTCTTTTTGAGTTAATTTTTCAATTTCATTAAATAATATTTTTATCGCCCGTTTTTGATTTCGTTTATCTGTGCCAAGATAGAAACTAATCATTCCCGTATCTTTAAAAAAATCTAAACTTGAATAAACAGTGTAAGCCAAGCCGTGTTTTTCCCGTATAACCTGAAATAATTTTGAACTCATTCCGCCGCCTAAATAAGAATTAAGGGCGATTAATTTATACCGGTCTTCAGTCATATATGACAAACCCTCGAGTCCGATGCAGATATGCGATTGATTGACAGGTTCTTTGAACTCAATATCTACTTTTTCAGCGGCTTTCGGCTGAGACAGTTCTACTTCAAACCTGCTGTTTTGAAAATGAAATTGATCGGAAGCTAATTTAATTAGCTTTTCGTGGTTTACATTTCCGGCGGCGCTGATAACAATATTATTTAAATTATAAAAACGCATCCAAAAATCAATTAACATGCTGCGGTCAAATTTTTTAACCGTATCTTTTGTTCCAAGGATGGGATAGCCAATCGGTTGATCAGGAAATAATTTTTCCTGAAACAGATCGAAGATATATTCATCGGGAGTATCTTTAGCCGAATTGATCTCCTCGAAAATAACCTGACGTTCATTTTCAATATCATGTTCCCGGAACAAAGAATTACAAAGCATGTCGGCTAATACATTCATGCTGATAGAAAGATGGGAATCTAAGGAATGAGTATAAAAAACCGTTAATTCTTTGCTGGTATAGGCATTCAGGCTTCCCCCCAATTCTTCCAGGGACTGGGCTATCTTTAGAGCGCTGCGCTTTTTTGTCCCTTTGAAAAATATATGTTCAAGGAAATGAGCGACCCCATTATTTTCGGTAGATTCATAACGGGAACCCGTTTTAACCCATACGCCTAATGAAAGCGATCTCACCGAAGGTATATGCTCGCTAACAACGGTGAGACCGTTATCTAAAACAGTTTTTTGTATAGTTGAATTCAAATCAATTTTCATAAAAACTATTTATTGTCTAAACGAAAAATCGCTTTTTCGTTCAG
>JAUXGF010000163.1 GCA_030622395.1 Calditrichaceae bacterium | reverse complement strand
TAATAAACCGGCAGCCTTTCGATTTATTTTCATTTATAATTTTAATTAAATTTTCTTCGCCAAAAACTTGATCATCTTTATTTCTGGCTTCAACTACGCCGTCGGTGAACATTACTAAAATGCTGTCCTTTTCAAATGGAATAGATACAACTTTATATTCAAAGGGAATAATACCTATGCAAATGCCGTTTGATTCTAATTTTTGAATTTGATTATTTTTATTAATTAATATCGGTGGATTATGACCGGCGTTAATATACAGCAATTTTGAAGAACGTTTATCATAACAGCCAAGAAACAGGGTTATAAAACGATCAGCGGTAGAAAGCTCGATTATTAATTGATTCAATTTTTTGATGATTAAAATCAAATCGCTGCTAAAATCTAAATATGCTTTTAGAGTAGCGTGAAGAGTAGAAACCAGTAAAGCGCCCGGAACTCCCTTGCCGGCAACGTCGGCGATACAAAATATGGTTTCATTTTCATTAACGGGAAACACTGCATAAAAATCGCCGCCTACTTGCTTGCATGGTATATAAGCTGCGTTCATTTCAATTTCCAAATTATCAGGTAATTTTTTAGGAATTATCAATCGTTGAATTTCCGAGGCGACTTCGATATCTTTTTCCAGTTTTTCTTTTTCAATCACACTAAATAAAAGACGTGAGTTTTCGATGGCTAAAGCCGCTTGTCCCGCAAAAATTGTAAATGTACGTAAATCATCTTTATTGAAAGGCTTATCATCAAATCTATTAAGCGCCTGCGCTACGCCGATAACACGATTATTGTACAACATTGGAACACATAGGATACTCTTAGTGCGAAAACCGCTTTTTTCATCAAAGCTAGGATCGAACCTTTCATCATTATATGCGTCGGGAATTAGCAGCGGCTTAGCTTCTTTTGCCACCCAGCCGGCAATGCCTTTGCCTATGGGCAAACGAAATGATTTAACATTTTTACCTTTAGGGCCCAGGGCGACTTTAAATTCAAGTTCATTATCATCCTCTGTCATCAGCATTAAAGACGCCGCTTCCGCGCGCATTACAAGCATGCACTTTTCCATAATAAACTCTAACAAACTTTGAATATCTTTTCCACTCTCGATAGCGCGGGAAATTTCCATTAAGGTAGAAGCTTCTTCCAGTAAGGTCTTCGTCTGTTCCGAGGATTGTCGTACATCCTGCATAAGCTCAATATTTTTCCACAAAGAAGCCAGGTAGCGAATAATAAGTTCGCCAATCTGCAATTCTACCTGGTTTGCTTTTCGACCATAGCTGCATATACCAAGAAATCCATAACAGGTAGTATCAAGTTGAACGGGAAAAAGCATATCCAAATTGTAAAACTCAAAGAACTCTTTAGCATACGTATACTTACTAACTGTATCCCTGGTTATTAATCCTTTATAAAAATTTAACCAATCCATTTCCTTACAGCGGGTAAATATCATTTTTTCCTTTGAATTAACAATAAAAATTGGCTCGATGGATGTGCTTTGAATTCGGGGAAAAAGGAACAAGCTTTTATAATTAAATAATTTATGATAATACGTTAACACGCTGCGTACATCTTCTGCAAGAATATTTATCATCGTTTTTTAAATGTTTATATAAAGTAAAATTTCTTTGACCAATTTAAAATACTCAATACCAAATTATCGGTCAACTAATATATTTAAGTTCCTGGAGAACTAATTGGTAGAAAATGTTTTTTGTGAATATATGTGAAGGATTGGAGCAATGGAAGAATGGAGTACTGGAGTAATGGAGTGATGGATTGGTGAACTGTTACAATTAGTCTAACTAGCGCCTGAACGAAAACTAGCCAAAACTGTCATTTCGATCCCGATTTATCTCATAGTCGTCAACGTAAGGATCAAACAGATATGTATAAATTGTTTGGCACATAAGTTAATTGAAAATTTAGCTGGAATGTAGTACCGTAAGGGACGATTGAAAATAGCCCACCAATTTATTGGTGGGGAAAAGATATACAATAGTTCAATTAGTCCCATAGGGACGGTTGAAACCTGCGGAACGTGACGAATTTATTAATATAGTCATCTTTGTTAAGTTGACGCCTATGCGATTTAATGGAAAAGACATCTTACAACACTTGGGATTATTGAAGTTACAGATTTCTCCCTTCAGTCGAAATGACAAAAAGCGCTTTTTCGTTCAGACACTAACTATCCGACCTCTTAATTAATAATAAAGTATGATCGTCTACCCGCGGATGTTCTGCATAGAACTCATTAAGATCATTCGATAGTTCATTTAAAATTATAGCGGCTTCTTTCCCGCGGGCTTTATTTAGCGTCTCCATAAATCGTTTTTCGCCATAAATTTCCATTTTATCATCGCCTTCTCTGCCTTCATCAGAAATAACCTGGCGCGCTGCTTCAATAACTCCATCTGTATAAAAAACCAGCATGTCCGCTTCTTTTAATTTTAACTCCTGAACTTCAAGTTCTTTTTTAAACATTCGATTAGATTTAGTCAAACCAATACCTAAGCCGGATATATTCAGTTCCCGCATCTCTTTAGTTTTGTCTCCGGGAATTAGTACCGGCAAATTATGACCGGCTCTTACAAAACGAATCGAATTTTTATCTAAATCCAAAATGCCGATAACCGCTGTAACAAATATCTGGCGGTCCATGATATGGCAGGCAAAATATTCGTTCAACCGTAAAGCTATCTCCGCAGGTTGATCTGTAAACTGTGGTGAATATCGAAGCAGGCTCATAAACTGAGCCATATATAACGCTGCTGAAGAGCCCTTCCCTGAAACATCGCCTATTGTGAAAAGAAACCTGTTTTTATCTAATGGTATCAAATCGTAAAAATCACCGCCAACCTCTGTAGCTGTTGTTAGCGAGGCGACAATTTGATATCCCGGCACCTTGGGTAGTTTTGCCGGCAGCAAACTTAACTGCACCTGGCGGGCAATTTTCAGCTCTTGATCAAGGCGGTCTTTTTCGCGCGCTTCGGCTATAGTCTCCTGAAGTTTTTCCCCCATTTTATTAAAACGATCGGCAAATTCTACAAATTCATCCTCACCTTCCAATTTAACTTTGTAATCAAGGTTGCCCGAGGAAATTTCCCTGATACCCCTTTTCAACTGCTCAAATTTCTGAACAATCATTTTATTGATTTGTGATCCGAATTTAACAACCTGGCGAACAACTAATAAATTAAAGAGAGAAAATAAAATAATTAACGACAGTATTATTTTCATTAAAAAAGGAAACTGAAATAAGGACTCTAAATCAAAATATATGTCAAAGGCAAAGTAAGAACCATATCCTAAATTATCATTAATAACAGGTATAAATATTCTCCCAACTATAAAACGTGTTTTTTTTGTAAACTGTATTCGCGCTCTAATGTCTGAATTGTATGATTGCTCTCTGCTTCTTTTTATGATTGTTTCAATAGACCATTCGCTATTATCCGAGACAACGCTAAAAGGGTAAATATTAATCCTGTCTTTTCCCTGCCAGAAGTCAAACTTATAGAGAGACGCCTGCCAATTAGCGGGAGTATAAGAATAAGAAATGATACCGCTGCCGGCAAGAACAGACATATTCTCCGTTAATTTTCGTATGAAAGAAGTATCGACTTTAACAAAATGTATGGCTTGCGTTAATGAATCGGATGATTTGAAAAATAAAAAGTAATCATTTTTTTTGACGCCCCTTGTATCAACTGCATTTTTTTTAGCAAGGCTGATTATTCCCGTACCGGTAAATCGCTTTGAAATCTGCGCCGGTTTATAACCATTAACTTTCAACGCCGGATAATCATCTTTATAACTTATTTTCTTGTGAATTATTGTTTTAGATATTTTACCGTCTTTAATTTGATCAATTTCAAAATTTAATTTCCGGCGAAGATTGTCCGCCTGCCAACCGGAAATAAAAAAATAGAAGATAAACAGCAAGGTAATCAATTGAATAAACTGAGGAAAAGTAGATTGAAACAAGCCGGCAATCCACAATTTACGTGAAAGTCCGGCGTGATTATAAATCATTATTACAGGGATTTTTATTAATAAGCTTAGAAAATATAAATTGATTAATAAGTAAATAAAATAGGGCAGGCTATACCAAACAACTTTATTATCAATCTCACAAATTTTTAATCTTTGAAAAACAGACGGCTCTTCAATTTGAAGAAAAAGTAATAGGAAAACTATAAAATAAATCCAAAGTTCTATTTTGGTTAATTTTTCCAGCCAGATAGTTCTTTTAAGAAGTGAAAAGAATAGAATAAACTGCAAAATATACAGGTAGTATATGTGATCAAAAAATACAATTTTATTTGCGATATAGCCTATCAACACAAAAATTATTAATACGCGCTGTTTATTATTATTGTTTTCAACTAGTATGAGTCCGAAAAATAAAATCAAAAGAGCGGTAAATATTTTGTGAAATATTCCGAAGACAACTCCTCCGCTCACAGCGTTTAATCCTGCATCTAATTGTGAACTAAAGGCGGAATTTAAAACAATAAAATCAATTGCCGAAAAAAACAAGATTAAAAGGAGTAACAGCTCGACAGGCGGTTTTATTTTTTTAAGAATATCTCTATTTAGATTGATCCAGAAATAGCCGTGAGCAACTATCCATAAAATCATCCAAATAAAGCTGCTTTCAATTGAAACAATCACACAAAAATATGATATAATCCAGCCGACAGCATTTATAATAAATCTTATTGATTTTAATTCAGAGGGGTCAATGTTTTGCCAAAATTCTCTGAATCGATTATGAATACGGAATGTTGTAGTCTGCAATTTATTCTCTTTAACTATATCAAATAATTATTACAAAATATGTATTAAATGAATAAATGTTTCATAAATAATTTACTTTATAAATTGGAACAATCAAACAATTGTAAAATAAAAATTAACCGGATTTTCAAAATTATGTAAACCCTTACTCATGAATGGATAAGACAACAAACCAGGTATTGTCATTTTTTAAGAATCTTTTTATACAGGGATATTAAACTACATAGAAAAGGATTCCTACTGAATGATATTTGAACGCCATTTTTAAGTAGGTCTTACAAAATTATCATCAATAAAATCAGCGGACTTCTTTTGGGCAGATGTAAAATTAAATAAGTTGTTGGGTAGTATATAAAAAAATCCCCCGCTTATATAAACAGGGGATTTAATATTAAAATTATTAGTTGCCTTCTTCTTGCAGTATCTGCTTCAACTCTTCAAGTTCTCTTTCGGCGGATTCCCGTTCATCTTTTAAACGATCCAGTTCTTCTTGTACATCTTCAGAACGTTCTCTTTCCTCAACGATTTGCTGAAAAAATTCAACGCGTTTATGGAATTCATCCTTTTCAACCTCTGCGGCGCTCTTGCGGGTTGGCGTGAAAGGCAATATGGTCAAGTTCAAACCCATCTGCACTTTCCATGGGCAGTAATTAGGAAGATTAAAATCTTCAGATGATTTATTAGGAACGCCTGATGTTTCATCTGTATCTGAGCTTATTCTTATATCAACGCCTAAATCCAGGGAAAGCCATGGAAGCGGCTTGTAACGAATGCTGGGCGTTACATACATCCAATTTTCCCGGCTGTAAACCATTGTATCCGGTTGATTAGTATAGTTAATCCCATTTACTTCTAACCTGAAATCAAACATAGCCGTAGGGTAGACAAGACCTAAGCCAAACTGCAATTCTGATGAATTCTTTGTTGCAGTTCTGCCTTCATATACTTCTTTGCCAGCTTCATTGTGATTCCACCAGCCGGCGTTTAAATGAGCGTTAAATGCACGGTCAGGCAAATAAGGATCTGCATAGAATGATAAAGCCCCGCCGAAACCATACTCAAAAGCGCCGCTGCAATATTCAGCAAACGGATAGTTATGCACTTCGCCTGAGCCGATTCGGAAGTTGGTTAAAACTGCGCCGTAGAACTTTCTTTTGGCAAAGGCAAAAGAACCCGCCTTAAGTGTAACAAAAATATCGCCCGGAAGGTTGTATTCATTTCCACTATGTGTATCCTGATAAATTCGCGGGGCGATAGTGAAATCAAAATTATCTGTTATTCCATAAGTTAAAGCGGCATTCCCGGCTACCATCCAATAATTTACCGCGCTAAAATCAGTTGGTTTTGTGCCGGTCCCAACAAATTCAGTAACCCGCGTAAAAAAATTCATATTCGTATGCACCTCTAAACGTCCTTTGTCAAAAGTCCTGGCAGTTTGGGTGTGTATTAAACTGCGGCTGCCGTTAGGCGTTTGGCTGAATACCGTGCTGTAAAGCAAAACCAGTATAACCAAATTCAGCTTTTTCATTTCAACCTCCCTAAAGTAGATTTTTCATTATAAAAAAGATTGACTGCAAAATTGAATATATAATAAATACAAATCAAGAAAATGGAATTTAAGTATTTTTAATTCAATTAGCAATATATGCAAAATAAAACAAATTATTATAATCTATTTCTATTAGTCTTCTAATACTTTTTTCAGATTTTCAATTTCTTTTTCAGCTTCTTTACGGACATCCCTTAAATTTTCAACCTCATCCT
>JAUXGF010000399.1 GCA_030622395.1 Calditrichaceae bacterium | reverse complement strand
TTCCAATGATAAAGTTACCATCTTTATTGATTTCTTTAATAATTTTATTTGCTTTTCCTTCCTCATTTTCCGACCAAAATATTTCTGTTTGTTTATGAAATTCCCTGTCAGTAAAAGGCTTCATTAATTTCAAATATCTTTCTCTTATATGCAGCCCTTTTTTATGCGAGACTGGATCCGTCAATAATTTTTGACGTGCAAAACCAACCCGGGCAGGTATATTACCAAGCCGCATTAACAATGATGAAGTAAATGAACTCTGGATCGAAAGGGCTAAATCGTATTGCTCTTTTCTTATTTTAAAAATCAGGTTTATAAATGAAAGTATTTTATTTATAAATTTTCTCTTGTTAAAATGCAAAGTACTGTTAACATGAGGATTATCTCTAAAAACAATACTCGTCCCCGGTATAGTGAGAATATCAATTAGGGAATCCGGAAAGATTTCCTTTAACGCTCTTATCAGCGGAGTGGATAATATAACATCGCCTAAAAATGCTGTTTGAATAATTAATATTTTATTGGGATTCATGGATTAAATTTTTATTTTTCTGTTATATTTTAACAAATTGTAGAGCGACCCGCAGAGTCGTCTCTACGTCAGCAATTTCCTGTATAATTTAATTGTTTTATTTACCGTCTGATTAATGTCAAACTTTTGCACATTTTTTTTTGCTCTTTGTCCGAATTTTATTCGTTTATCTTTATTATTTATTAAATCAATAATTGCCTGTGCCAATGCCTCAGGATTAGAAGGCGGTACAAGCAGTCCATTCCCATTATTATAAACCGCTTCGGGAATGCCCCCTGCTTTAGTCGCCACAATCGGTAGCCCCACCGACTGGGCGTCAAGCAAAGATGTTCCCAATCCTTCCTTTCGGGAAGCAAGAACAAATATGTCAAACATCTTTAAAAATTTCCCGACGTCCTTTCTAAAACCACAAAATATAAACCGGGAACCCAATTGCAGATTTTCAGCTAAGTTAAATATTTTATCTTTATCAGGACCATCGCCCACAGCGCAAAATGTTACATTATCAAATTTCTCAATCGTCTTTTTTGCAGCGTATAGCAAGTTTGGGTAGTCTTTATGACCCGCTAAAGCGGCGATAGTGCCAACAACCAAGTGATTCTCCGGAATATTTAATTCTTGCCTGAGACTCTTAGGGGCTGTCGCTAAATCAAATTTATGAAGATCGACGCCGCTGTGAATGGTAACCATTTTGTTTTCGGTAACGCCGTCACTTATAAGCACTTGTCTGATTTGATCTGAAATACATATAATTTTATCTATAAAAAAATTATTATATTTAACAGCGCCAAATAGCGGCTTCCGCACTGAAAAATCAACCCGGCGGGCAACTACCAATTTTAACCGTGAATAAAATAATTTGGCTAATAACCCAATACTCAAGGCATGCGCAGAATGCAAATGTAATATTTTATATTGATTTTGTTTTGCATATCTGGAAATCCTGAATGCTGCAACTATGTCTAATTCATTACGCATCGGCAAAGCGTAAAACGGTAATTTATTTGTAAGGCAGAACGCTTTTAGCTCTGAGCCCGGCTGACAGACTATTTCACTTTTAAAGTCCATATCAATCATTTTTTTACAAAGATAAACGACCTGCTGCTGCCCGCCTCTCCATTCCTTTGCAGCATCAATATGTAAAACTCTTATTTGTTCATTTTCCATAATTTCAAATATTTTAAATACACTCCGAATGCCGAGTTTAGAGCGAGAATGAATCCTTCCCTGCCATCCATAAATCCGCCATTAATAAAATACATTTTTATAAATTTGATTTTCCCTCGAAAAACAGCGCTAATTAATGTACATTTTTCACCGTTATTTTTTGCCGCCCGGGCGCCGAGAGATGAATAACGTTCCATTTTCTGAATATGGGTTGATACATCAGGATATGGATAATGCCACAGCGGCTGCTTCAATTTTCCAATTGGCTCTGGTATCTGAACTGATTCATGAACAATATTATTATTAAAATTACCTTCTAAACGATTAAAAAATCGCAAGGTATAATCATTGTTCCACCCTGAATGGCGAATTCGTTTTCCGAAATAAAATGAATTACGTTTAATGCGGTAGGCTCTCACATCTCCGGGGTCTTCTAATATTTTTTGAATCCGATTTTTTAATTCCGGACTCACTTCTTCATCGGCGTCGATTGAAAATATCCAGTCATGTGAAGCGGAGTCTACTGCAAACTTCTTAGTCGGCCCAAATTCCAGCCAATCCATTTGAAATATTTTGCAATGATAGCTCTGGCAAATATCAATAGTACGGTCTTCGGAACCTGAATCTACAACAACTATCTCATCAGCCCATTTAACAGATTCCAGACAACGCTGAATATTTCTTTCTTCATTTTTTGTTATAATGACAACTGAAAGTTTTTCCATAGTTACTTTATTTCAATTACTTCAATTTTATCATTTCCCAGAGGATTGGATATTCCATTAATAGCTTTAAATTTACCTTGGTCGATCTCAGTTTTTCTCTTTTGATGATACTCCTTATTTACCCGTTTACCATTGTCATGAAATGGAAGGTGGTAAAGATGGATCGGATATTCATCATAAAATGGATTTTTACCAATGATTCCAGCGCGATACAATCTGCGTCCCAAATCATCATCCTCATTACCCCAGCCCCGATAGTTCTCATCATAGCCATCAACTTTTAACAGGTCATCTTTGTAAATACCGCACACCCCGCCGCGCAGCTTGGGCTTAGAACTATTCGTTCTGAATATTTTCCGGATATAATATTCGAATGAATCCTCATAATACTGTTTATGAATTTTCCTTATTTGCTTTTTTGTAATTAAATCGGAATAGGCTGCGTTTTCAACCATAGTAATATTTAACACTTCGGTCTGCTTTTCCGTTAATCTTACCGGATAAGCCACATTAAATTGCCCGCGGCAACGATTATCAATAAAAGTTTTTATGTAATTTTTTGTGGAAACAATATCTTGATCAACAAAGATTAAATAGTCGCCGGATGCTTCACGGATGGCATTATTCCGGCACTTAGCCGCACGGAAGCCCCGATCGCTTTGGCGAATATATTTAATACTAAAAGGCATGTTTTGTGTAAACACTTTTAAAGCTGATAAAATATCTTCCTGAGAGCCGTCATCTGAAACGACTACTTCATCCGGCACAAAGCTCTGATTATTCAGGGAACTCAAAGCCAAGCGCAGAAAAGACATCCTGTTGTATACAACAAAAATAACAGTAACTTTATCCATTAAGATACTCTTTATATACCAAATGTTTTACGCAGACGCCAGCGCACTGTCCAATAAACCCGTTCTATTGGACTATAATACAATTGTCTTATTTTTTTCTTTTCTTTTAGAATTCGTTGATGAGACTGGGGATCGGTAGAAACCCCTCCCTTAGAAAACATGGCTGCCAGA
>JAUXGF010000216.1 GCA_030622395.1 Calditrichaceae bacterium | reverse complement strand
CCTTAAAATAATGATTAAAAACATCCGGTTTTACTTTCTTATCAATTTCATTTTCCAGTATATAAACGATTTCCTTCTTCCGTTCTAAATATTTTTTATATGCTTTATCATCCACTAAACCAAAATCTCTTCCGAAATCCATTAACCTTAAATCTGCATTATCTTGCCGCAGCAACAAACGAAATTCCGCTCTTGAGGTAAACATTCTGTACGGTTCATCGTGTATCTTATTTATTAAATCATCGATTAAAACTCCGATATATGCTTCGGAGCGTTTTAAGATGAAAGGCTGCTTGCCTCTTAGCTTTAGGGCTGCGTTAAGTCCGGCTATATATCCTTGCGCAGCGGCTTCTTCATAACCGGAAGTGCCGTTTATTTGCCCTGCAAAATATAAATTTTCAACCGGCTTTGTTTCTAATGTGTATTTTAATTGATTCGGCGGGAAATAGTCATACTCAACGGCATATCCCAACCTTAATATTTTCGCTTTCTCTAAGCCCGGAATTGTTTTAAGAGATTTTTCCTGGATATCCGAAGGCAGGCTGGTTGCATATCCATTCACATAAATTTCTTCATTATCATATCCCTCCGGTTCTAAAAATATTTGATGCCTTTTTTTATCTGCAAAGCGATTGATCTTATCTTCAATGGACGGGCAATACCTTGGACCAACTCCCTTAATAGATCCCGTAAACATCGGAGACCGGTCAAATCCTAATCGTAAAATATCATGTGTGTCTGAATTTGTATATGTGATATAACAATCAATTTGTTTTTGATTAATCCTGTCTGTTGAAAATGAAAATGGCTGGGCTGTCTCATCAGGTTTTTGGACTTCAGCTTTTGAATAATCTACAGTATCCCTGTGCACCCGCGGCGGCGTTCCTGTTTTTAAACGTTTCGAAGTGAAGCCAAAAGATTCCAAAGATTCCGTTATGCCAACAGCCGGCATCTCCCCCGCTCTTCCAGCCGGCATTTTTTTTAAGCCCGTATAAATAACCCCGTTTAAAAAGGTTCCTGCCGTTAATATAACTGCATCAACATCTATTCTGCCGTTTTTCTTTAAAAACAATCCTTTTATTTTATTATTCTTAACATCAACGCCGATTCCTGAGTCTTCAATAACTACCAAATTATTAGTTTGATTAATATGTTTTTGAGCTGTTATGGCATACATTGCCCTATCTGTCTGAGCCCTCGGTGATTGAACAGCCGGTCCTTTTGAAGTGTTCAGCATCTTAAAATGAATGCCTGCTTCATCCGTTATCTTTCCCATCACTCCACCAAGGGCATCTATTTCGCGCACTAACTGCCCTTTAGCCAATCCTCCGATTGCCGGATTACAGGACATAAGACCAATCTTGTTTTTTTCAAGAGTTACCAGGGCTGTTTTTAATCCCAGTTTAGCCGCTACGATTGCGGCTTCAATTCCAGCATGTCCTCCGCCGACAACAGCTACATCAAACTTGTTCATTATTTTCTTTAACATTGTTTCACGTGAAACACTATTTTCCAATACAAAAATTAGAAAAAATATTATTTAATATATCATCAGTAGAAATCTCTCCTGTTATTTCCGAAAGGCTGTCAATGGCTAAGCGCATATCAACTGCGGTAAACTCATAGCCGAAATGATTTTCTATGCCCTTTTTTACATTGACCAAAGCTTCCTTTGTTTTTAGTAATGCAGTGTTTTGTCTTTCGTTTGTAATTAATATCTCTTCCGAAATGTTCTTATCTATACTGAAAATCTTTTTTAGTATTTTATCTTTAAGCTCGTGAACATTATCTCCATTTATTGCTGAAATAGGAAAAGCTTTAAAATTCTTTTTTTCTAAATATTGTAAATTAAAGCTGTCTTCTTTCAAATCAATTTTGTTTTTTACTAAAATCATTTTTGATGAATAAAAAGACGATATCGCTTTTAAAAGATTCCTGTCGTCTTGCGAAAACGGTTTTGAGATATCCAAAATTAAAAGAATTATGTTTGCATTATCAAATAATTTCCGCGCCCTTTCAACTCCTTCAGCTTCTATGGAATCACTGGTTATTTGAATCCCGGCGCTGTCGATGAATCTTATTAAGATGTTATCTACTAAAATATCCTCATGCACAATATCTCTTGTAGTTCCCGGCTGCTCGGAAACAATTACACGGTCTTTATCTAACAAAGCGTTCATTAAGCTTGATTTACCAACGTTAGGTTTTCCGGTAATCAAAACCTCAATCCCCTTGCTTAATATCCTCCCGTAATTGTAACTTTTTAAAAGTGAATCTATTCTATTACATGCGCTATTTGCTGAATCAACAATATTATCAGCCTTAATAATTTCAACATCGTCTTCGCTAAAATCGAGATCTAATTCAAGTAAAGAAGCTGTTTTTATTAAGTCCTCTTTTATATTTTTAATTATTTGAGATAACCTGCCGTCTATTTGCAATAAAGAATTCTTTACTACCGCTTCTGATTTTGCAGCTATTAAATCCGCTACCGCTTCCGCCTGTATCAAATCCATCTTACCGTTTAAGAAAGCGCGTTTTGAAAACTCGCCCGGTTCAGCCAAACGGCAGCCGCTATTTAAAAACAACTTTATAACTTTTTCTATTATAAATGGATTTGAGTGACAGCTAATTTCAACAATATCTTCGCCTGTATATGAATTGGGTTCCCGGTAAATCAACAAAACAACTTCATCAATTGTTGCGTTATGTTCATCTATTAATTTCCCGAAATAAAATCTGCCTCCCGAAACCCTCAATAAATTCTTAGTGGGAAAAAAATCGTTACTTGTTTCTATTGCTTTTCCCCCGCTGATTCTAACAAGCGCCACGCTCCCTCCCACTGAAGGAGTTATCGACGATATTATTGTTTTATTATGGTTCTTGATTTTCATAAATAAAAAACCCCTTGCGGGGCTTCCTGTAATACTTAGTTCATTGTGGGAGTATTCTTCTAAGTTTATTTAGTGTCTTCGTTCTTATGAGATTTATTATTTCCAGTTTATCTTGTTTTGGTTTACACAAGCACATCCTTAGCCGACCTTTTACCGTTTCCTTTACTTTTTTCGTTTTTTAAAGTTTTTTGTATTAGCTGCATTCGCCGGTTCTTTTGGTTCCCCTTTTTTAATAAATTTTTGCTGGATTATTGTTAAAAGATTAAACAAAGTATAATACAAATTTAACCCGGAAGGAAACCTGTTAAATATAAGCAGCATAAATACCGGCATCATATATACCATGGCTTTTTGCTTAGGATCCTGCATGGTCATTTTTGATTGAAATATCATAGTTACAGCCATTAGTATTGGCAATAGATTAAATTCATTTCCATACATCGGCAGGCTGAAAGGAAGGTTGAATAATGTATCTGTTCTTGATAAGTCATCAACCCAGCCGGGAATAAAACATGCGCCGCGTAATTGAATAGTCGAACGGAAAACTATAAATAAGCCTATCAGCAGCGGCATTTGCAATAACATTGGCAAACAACCGCCAAGCGGATTAACGCCATGCTCTTTGTAAAGCTTCATCATTTCTTTATTTACACGCTGTTGATCGCCTTTATATTTTTCTCTCAGCTCAGCCATAATCGGCTGAATTTTCTGCATCTCGTTCATTGACTGATAACTTTTCTTAGTCAATGGATACACAACAATCTTTATCAATATTGAAAAAACGATTATTACAACGCCATAATTAGGTATAAAAGAATGCAGAAATTCCAAGACCCATAATACTAATAAACTTAAATATCTAAAAAATCGTTCATACCAGCCGTTATTCATTATAAGGATGTCTAAATTGTTATCATATTTTCCTAATTCTTTCTGATCAAGCGGTCCAATATAAAATCTAAACGTGTCGCCTGTCCGGTCGTTTTTATACCTGGCATTAAACCCGACGTCATACAGGCGTTTAACATAATCTTCCTCTTGTATACCCTCGCCGGAAAAATATATTCCCTCAGATACATCCGCATTTATATTCGAAATGCTGGCAATAAAATATTTTGTCCTTATCGCCAACCAACTTGCCGTTCCGGATAGAGAAACGGGTTCTTCTTTTCCTTCGTCGCTAACGCTGTAACTTTCCAAGTCATCAGCCATATAAACATAAGCCTGATTATAGGTGTAATCGTCCGACACATAAGATTCTGTAGAAGGCACTCCGTTTTTCCAGCCAAGTTGATATTGCCTGTTCAAAAGCATTTCCGCGGGATTAGAAAAATAAAGAATCACATCAAAATGGTAAGCGTCTCCGTAAAATATATAAGTCTTTCTTAATTCATTGTCATTTATCTTTAAAGTATATTCTATTTTTAATTGTTCGTCTTCTTTTAAATTTTTTGTTTTATATTTAACAGAGCTTAAAAAACAATATTTATCTGTTTCAATAAACTCGCCGGTTACGTTCTGAAAACTAATATAAAGATCGTTTTTAATCTGCTCATCAATCATGTTTACAAAACTGGAATCATATTTTGTATATTTTTTTAAAACAAACTTCTTTAAACTTCCTCCGCCTTTATTTGAAAGAACAACATTAACCCTACCCGTATTTATCTCAATTGTTCTTTCGACGCTGTCCTGAATAACGGGAATGTTTAATAAAGGCTTTTCTTCCTCTTTTAATATCTCCTGTTTTTCAGAAATTACTTTAGCGGGCTTTTTTTCTTCCTTTATTACAGGTTCTTTTTTTTGATATAATGAATCTTCCTGCGCAGCAATCTGTTTTTGAACAGGCTTATCTCCATTAATCAATTCTTGATAATACGGAAGCGTTAATATAATTATAGCAATTACAACCAATGCTAATATTGATTTCTTATCCATAAAATTAAATATCCTTCGTTTTTTATTTTACAGGATCATAACCGCCCGGATGAAAAGGATGGCATTTACTTAGTCTTCTTATTGATAACCATCCGCCTTTAATTAAACCATATTTATCTATAGATTGATAAGAATATTCAGAGCAAGTGGGAAAAAATCTGCATGATGGCGGAAACATCGGAGATAGAACTTTTTGATATACTTTTAGAAGCAATAGAAATATTCTTCTCATATTTTTTTTAAAGCGTTTATATATTCATTTTTAAGAGAATTATAATTTATCTCTTTTTTATAATTATATAGAAAAACCACTCTGTTATATCCGTTAAACAGAGTGATTTGATCTTTTATAAAATGACGTATAATTCTCTTAATATAATTTCTTTTCACCGCTGAACCGCAGCTTTTCTTCAATAATACAGCCACTTTTGTAACACTATCTTTATTAACTCTTTTTAAAAATATTAACCCGAATTTGGTCTTAATTTTTTTACCTGAATCCAAGATAGATGTTATTTCTTTTCTTTCCCCCAATGAAATTATATTATGCTGTTTTGATATATTCATCACTAACAGTTAAACGTTTACGACCTTTTGATCTTCTTCGAGCTAAAACCGCTCTTCCGTTTTTTGAACTCATTCGTTCTCTAAATCCGTGCTTGTTTTTCCTTTTACGATTGCTCGGCTGAAATGTTCGTTTCATTTATCCTCCATTATTTCCATTTTCAAAATCTAACAATATATTTATTATTGATATTAAAAGGCAAATTTTTTAAAAAAATTATTGTAATGACTCTGTCATTTGGGTGAAAAGTTGAACAACGTATGAAAACCCACCCCTAACCCCTCCCAAGAGGGGAATAAGCAATGCCCCTCTTGGGAGG
>JAUXGF010000454.1 GCA_030622395.1 Calditrichaceae bacterium | reverse complement strand
TTTAGTAATAGTCTTAGACGCACCCTAAATCCCCTCTCAAGGGGAGTAGCCAATTCCCCTCTTGGGAGGGGTTAGGCGTGGGTTTGTACAATTCTAAATATTCAAAACAAAATTATTTTTCACCAATAAGTGAGGTATTATAAATTATTCGTTTAATTTATTTTCAACTGTTTTACGATATTGTTCAAGGTATTTACGCGTCTTTTTTACCAATTCTAAATACTGCTCTAATGTCTGCGCTTCGTTTCCGGAATATAAAGATTCATCTCGATGAGGCATTTCAATTTCAACGCCGGCTTTGTATAACTGATTTAATAAAATCACAAAATTATCGATTTGCGAATTGTTATCAATTCTTTCCCCGTAATCTAATCCATTATATTGCCCGCCTCCATCTCTATTGTCGTTTTTCTCGCCGGATTTTTCATAGAAACCAAATATTCGGCTGTCTTCTATATCACTGATAAAAATATCGGCTTTTTTCTCAAGGCGGATCATGCCTTCCAATTCGTTTTGTTTTTTGCCTATTGAAATTAGATGCGAATCAATATCATTTAACGCTGATTGTAAATAATCAATATAAATAGCTTTTTCCAAACTATCTTCTGTTGCGCTAATTTTTATATCCTGAATTTTTTTCGGATCAAAAGAAAGCGTTTGCAGTATTGGAGAAACCTGCATCCGTTTTTCAATAAGCCGCAAAAATTCTTCCTCTAAAACCCGCTTATCTTTTATAGATTTGTTTGGGGTTAAGTCTTGCTGTAAAGAATCAATCAAAACCGTATATTGATTATTCAAATAATTTTTTATTGCCTGCAAGTTATTATGGATTTTTTTCAATTGCAATTCTTTTGATTCAATTTTCTTTGAAATAGAAAACGCCCTTGCCATTAATGAGGCTATTTCGTCCTTGCTCTGTACCCTCTGCGCTTTTCTACTATCGATCTTTTCCAAATAATTCTCAAGTTTAATGTTCAATGAATCCAGGTTTTTAGCCTTAATGCGCTCAGCTTCTTCAAGCTGAACTAACCTGTTCTCGTTTTGGATAAGTTCTTGCGCCGGTAAAACAGAGCACATCAAAAATACAAGAAATATTTCTATTGTTTTTTTATTCATTTTAACAACCCAAATTTTTCAATTTTATAATAAAGCGTGCTGGTGCGAATGCCTAAAATTTTGGCGGCTCTGTTTTTAACGCCGTCCGCTTTTTTTAGAGCATGCACAATGATATTTTTTTCAAACGCAAACAGGGCGTCTTCCAAATCCATGTTTTCAAAATTAGTCGTAATACTTCGGGCGTTTCCTAAATAATGAGCAATCATTTCATCGGGAATTTTATTTGCACCGTATATCACGTACAGCCGCTCGATTAAATTTTCAAGTTCGCGGATATTACCCGGCCAGGAGTATTCTGAAAGCAGTTGAATTCCCCCGTCTGATATAGTCTTTATTTTTGTATTTTTATCATTCAATTTATCAAGAAAATAGTGAACAAGAAGCGGAATATCTTCCCTGCGCTGACGAAGAGCCGGTAATTTAATCGGGATAACATTTAAACGATAATACAAATCTTCTCTAAATTTATTTTCCATAATTAACTTTAGCAGGTTTTTATTTGTCGCCGCAATAATACGCACATCAACATTGATTGTCTTTTCGCCGCCGACTCGTTCAAATTCTTTTTCCTGCAGGGCGCGCAATAGTTTTACCTGCATAGCCGGAGAAACGTCCCCTATCTCATCTAAAAAAAGCGTTCCTCCGTCAGCTAATTCAAACCTTCCTTTTCTCTGCCGCACAGCTCCGGTAAACGAACCCTTTTCGGGACCGAACAATTCACTTTCTAACAGAGTATCGCTTAAAGCCCCGCAATTTACTCTAATGAAAGGACACGCGGCCCGTTTGCTTTTACGGTGTATTTCCCGGGCCGCTAATTCCTTTCCTGTGCCGCTCTCCCCCTCAATAAGGATTGTGCTATCCCCATTTGCCACACGTTCAATTAAATTAAAAATTTCCTGTATGGGCGCAGAGCCGCCGACTATTTGTTTGTATCCATGAGAAATCTCTTCCTGCAGATAGCGGTTTTCTTCACGCAGCTTATTTATCATTTGATCTTTTTCGATCTTCCGCATAATTTTTTTAACGCGGATACGCAGTTCTTCCGTAGAAAAGGGTTTGGTTAAAAAATCAGCCGCTCCTATATGCATGGCGTTTACCGCATCCTGAACTGTTCCGTAGGCAGAGACCAACAACACTTCGCTTTCGGGATTAATTTTTTTTATTTCCCTCAAAACTTCCAAACCGTCCATTGGTTCCATACGCAAATCAGTGATGACTAATAAGGCGGCTTTTTCTTTAAAATGAGACAGGGCGTCCGGGCCGTTAGAAAATTCATAAATAGTATAACCTTCGCGGCGCAGGCTTTCTGCCATACCCAAACGCATGGTCTCGTTATCTTCGACTATAATTATCTCATTTAATTTCATAGGTTTCCCTTAAAAGCTGCTGTTTTAAAATTTGTGTATAGTCCCCAACCAATCCCGAAGTGTCGGGATGAATTTTCTAACCTGATGTTGAAATCCCAAAAGACAACAAACAAACAAGAAATATTTCATGCCGCCCGCCTGAGGCGGGCTTCCCTTTTTTGGGGGATTATCTTTTCCTATAAACATTTCGTCCCGCTGGGACTAAAGAATTATCCGGATTAACATATGAACCATAGTTTATCCCTCGTATCAGAGTTAAGCAAAGCGGTCTCTGATACGTGACGACGCTGCCTGAAACGCTTCGCCCCTTACGCCTGCCGGAATAATTCCCACCGTATGTATC
>JAUXGF010000249.1 GCA_030622395.1 Calditrichaceae bacterium | reverse complement strand
TATTGGTTCTTTATCGAAATGTGTGGGTAGATTTTGATTATCTCAGAATATACATCATTTCTAATCCCGATTAATCGAGTGAGAAATCTTACAACCCTTAAAATTGTTTAGGTTACAAATTAAGCTAAACAATCAATCTCTAAGCCCTTTGAGGCTTTTTAAGGACTCTGCAACAGTTGTAAATCGGAACTCTTGGAATGACAGTTGTTGACTTTTATTGATATTGAGTCTTTCCATTGCGGCTAAAGTTTTGAGGATGTTTTCCGATAAATATAAACCCAAGGGCGATTATGGGTTAACGGATCGGGAAATTGAAATATTAGAGCGGTTTGTTAAAGGATACAGTAAAAGCGAAATTGCCGACAATTTATTTATTTCACGCTTTACAGTGGAAACTCATATAAAGAATATTTACTCCAAATTACATGTTCATTCTCAAACGGAAGCCGTTTACAAAGCGCTAAAAGAACAATTGCTTTAAATGCTGTTTCTTCCGGAAAGTTGTTGAAAGGATTGTGAAGTTATATCAAAGCTTATATTGCTCAATAGATGGTTTGCATAAAAACGATCAGCGGTCAGCAGTCAGCTATCAGCTTTAATTTATTGTATAGTCCCGAATCGGGAAATGTTTTATTAAAATCTTAATGGACTAAATTAATACCAAAAGGAGGTAATTATGTTGTACAAATTGAGATTTTTTGCATTGTTTGCTATTCTTGCGTTTTTTAACACACAGTGTGACGATTCCACCAGCAGCCCGGAGAAATCGAAAGTAACCTTTACAAATGTCTATTTTAGCGGTGAAGTCGATACGGATGCGGACGACTATGCTTCTTATGCTAAACTGAATTATGAAACTGAAGGGAACAAAGACGATTTAGGAGTATTTGTGAGAATCTATAAAAGAGACGCAACCGAAAGCGACACGGCTTCATATTCTTTTTATATGGAGTCTATAGACTACACAACAGGTAAATCAGATAGCAGAAATGTTGAGATTGGTTCGCCGAATGATGAATTGCCGCACGGCTGTTATGATTTTTTAATTCAACTCTTTCTTGCAGACAATACTGAAGAAGTACATGCGCAAGCCTCTTTAAACTCTTTTTCGGAATTGAAAAGCGTTTGTTTTGAGACACAAAATGAAGAAAATCCTTTTACCCTGACTTTTAATAATCCTCTTTTTACTGATATTACGATTGAAGTTACCGGACAAGGTACAAAAACAGCCCCTGTAGGCGGCAGCGCAACATTTGAGTACGAAGGTAACCCGGGTTCCATATCCTGTTATGCATATACGAACGGAAAAACCGATCAAGGAAGTCAGATAGGACTTAAAATTGTTTGGAATATTGATGATGATGTATCAGGATTAGATGAGAAAAACTATAACTTAATTATATCAGACACTTACTTTTTTATTTATATGCAGAATAACGGGTCCGCTTATCTTGCACCATTGTGTGTTAATTATGGGCTATCGGACGTAACAACGGACAATATTGAGATTCCTAATAATGGACTTACTTATAGAACAGGTTATTATAAAGCTTTTACAAATACACAGGTACGTGCAGATTTAGTTGGCACAGGATATTATATTTATTGGGATCAGGGAACACATTTTATTTTACCATGGACTGACAATCAATATGCAATTTTATATAACAGTAGTAGCTCCAACCCCATTGTAATTAGCTCGTTTAATGATTCTGATATTCCCTTATCTTGCGAATTACCTGTTTCAGGCAAGCCGAATTCCAATTATAAAAATAATACTAAAGAAAATAGCGAAGCTGTTTATGGAAAAGCAATGGATTAATCAGGAAACTGTTTTTGTATGAGCGAATAATTTTAAACTGGTAATTAATTAGTTTTAAATGTAAAAAGACCTCAAGGGTTTAAGAAAACTTTTGAGGTCTTTTTTTTTGTTTTTACCCTGATTTTCTCTTTAAAATACCCTGATGACGGTATTGTCAATATTCCAACCCATCCTTATTTTTAGATAGAAATTTTAATTTACAAAAATATATAAAATGGTGTTTCTGAGAGAAATGATAATATAGTTATAACAAATTAAGGAAAAAGTTATGAAAAACTATTCTTTGCTTTACTAATCATTCTATTGAGTTTTCTATTAACAGCGTAACTGAATGTCCTTTTAACAATTAGTTTTCTTTGATGTGCGCAGCAGCTTCGGACTTACAAATCTTTATGATGGAGATGGGATCGGATATTTAGAATTACAACCGGATTTTTCGACTATAGGGATAATCTTTACTTTGGGATATAAGCTTAAGTAATTTTAGGCTGATAATTTATCATTCCAATCCCGACCGCCCGAGAGGAGGACAATCAACCCGTTTAGCCGGGATCAAAATGATATCTTCTCTTCGCCAGAGATTTGTACAGATATATAAATAAATTTTTACAAACTTATCAAAACTATTCTTACCAGCTTAAAACTATATGTTCAATATCCGGATAATTTTTCAACTCCATTTCAAACAATCTATAAAGCGAAATTTGATTTTCTTTAAAATCTTCTATTAAACCAGATGATACGCTTTCCCCATTGTTCATAATCAGGTTGATTTTTAACTTTTCTATAGCTTTGATTTCCCGGAAAACAGGATTCCAAAATTGATTATGCCAGGCGCTTTGCTCTTCTTTTGTTAACGGTTTCAGAAAAAATCCTTTGTCGGCAATTAATATAAAAAACACATTCCTGGTTCTCAAACCCACAGGAACGTTAACTCCCGAAATTTTCCATTTATCTTGTTTATAGTTTTGTAAAACATAATTAGCTGTGATTTTATTTGCCATATACTCCCGCAGCAAGCCGTCGGTTGTTATTACACGGAAATCCTCCTGCGGCAATTTAAGCTGTGAAAAAATATCGTCAAGCGCTAAACAAGGGATTGATCTTTCATTGTTTTTAATCTGCGCGCTAATAGTTTTACTATCAATAAAATAAAATTCATAATGGTTTACAGGGTTTTGTTTTTTGCCGGTAAAGACAACCGTTTTTTCCGGGAAATCCACATTATACATATTGCGCAGCTCAGGATATACCAACCTCAAATTATCTAATTTTATTGTCTGATCTTCATCGTCTTTAATTTCATACACAAACAAGGCCGTTTTAATCGCAGATAACAGTTCTCCAAAAACAACCGAATTAAAGCCGTCCGCAGCGGATGCTGATATTTTTGTTATCTTTGCGGGATGAATATTTAACATCTTTTCTAAAAGATTGCAGAGATTAGCGCCCAAAAGTGTTTGATCTGCCTGCCCTTCTTTATCTTTTATTAAAAAAGATTCAAGCGGCAGATTTTTAACATCTTCAAAAGATATAAACTTTTTTAAAACCGTTGACGATGATGACTCATCGAAAACTTCAATAAAGAATCCTGATGTTTGATTATCTTTGTGCACATTTCCCCCATTGATTTTAGTAAATACAAATAAAATAGTTACTATTGATAAGAGGGCGGTTTTCACTTATGCTCCTTTTTGGATAAATTCACCCAAAATCCCCGCCTCTGCCTCAGGCGCTGTGCCCGCCGGTTGGCGAATCCGTCTGCTGACGGACGCCGAATGTTTGTTGGATTAATACACAAAATTAACAAATAAATATAAAATGCAGTATTGTATAGAGGAATTATAGAAATATAATTTTGATGTGAAAGACAAAAAGAATTGCCTGTCATTAAAGAATCTCCTTTCCAAACACGGGAGGCACGGCTGTTTCCAGCCAAACCCATCGGCTTTCACCCGTAGGCAATGCCCTTAGGAATGAAAGCTCGGAGAAAAACTTTTTATTAAGGTATTTTGTTAAGTCAAAATTTAATTTACAACTGAAAAATCGCAAATTAAAAGTCGGATTGTTTTAAAAGTTTAAAGATAAAATTTTATAACATAAAAAGCAAAAAATAAATATGGAAGAAGATAATACCTCAATTATTAGTGGATTTTCATTAAATGCCGCCGACTTGTCATTCTGTCCTTAAGGGCTGTCTATGGCGTATTAATCGGGATCGATTCTGAATTGTCAATTCGCTTCAAATTTTAAACGTGACTGATATTTTACTTTTATTAGTAGATAACCCTTTCTTTCCAATAAAAAAAATGTTATTTTTACCAAAAAAGCATATTTAAAAACCTACAGACAAACAGAAGTTATATAAAATTCAAAATATATTAATAAAGGAGGTAGCATGATTACACGATGTGTAAAGTTGTTAGCGTTTATATTAATGTTAGCGTTACTAATTAGCTGTGGGAAGAGCGCAGAAGAAAAGAAAGCTGAGGAAGCGGCAAAACAGCTTGAAGAAGCCGGAAAACAGATGGCTGAAGGCATAGCCCAGGGGACGTCTGAAAACATGGCTGAAGCTATGAAGAAAATGGGCGAGGCGCTTAGTCAGGGCAGCAAAATTGAACCGGTTAATTTTCGTGAATTAAAAGCGCTGCTGCCGGAAAGTCTGCCTGGGATGAAGCGTACAAATGCTTCCGGAGAAAAAACCGCATCCTTTGGCATCAATATATCTGAGGCGGAAGGCTCTTATGATTCTGAAGACGGCGGCAGTTCTATAAATATTAAGATTGTCGATATGGGCAGTATCAGCGGCTTAGCATCCATGGCTACTTTTGCCTGGGCTTTTGCCGAGTTTGACCGCGAAGATGATTCCAGTTATGAAAAAACTACAAAATACGATGGATACAAGGCGTTTGAGAAATACAACAAATCAAATAAAAAAGGCGAGATACAGGTACTTATCGCTAAACGTTTTATGGTTGAAGTAGATGGCTATAAGGTAGATATAGACGAAGTTAAAAAAGCGCTGGGAAAAATTGACCTGGGTAAGTTGGAAAAGATGAAAGATTCCGGGGTTCAAAAATAATTTTATAAACAGCCTTCCGCATGTTCTAAAATTTGCCGAAGGCTGTTTTGTTATAAAATTGATTAACTATTACAAAAAGGTAAGGTATATTTCTGATTTCCGGCTCTGATACTGCCGTTGCCGTTTGGGCTATGCTATAGCGGATTTTTTCATTAATATTTTTAATTCCTTAAGGGTGATCATTTCAATTTCATCTTCGTCTTCATAGCGGAGATAGACGACCT
>JAUXGF010000352.1 GCA_030622395.1 Calditrichaceae bacterium | reverse complement strand
TGGCAGAATGCCTTTTTCATAATATTCTTTTAAACACTTACCGGCGTCATCGCGGCTGAAACCAAAAGCCATTTGCGTTAAATCATTTGTGCCGAAAGAGAAAAATTCGGCTTCTTCGGCAACTTCGTCAGCCGTTAAAGCCGCTCTCGGAATTTCAATCATAGTTCCCACCATATAGTTTACCTGTACGTTCATTTCTTTTTGGACTTGTTCGGCGACGCGTACAACAACTTCCCTTTGATTTGCTAACTCGGCTTTAGTCCCGATAAGGGGAATCATAATTTCAGGATATACTTTTACTCCTTCTTTAGTCAACCGGCAGGCAGCCTCCATAATAGCGCGCGCCTGCATTTCAGTAATCTCCGGGTAGGAAATACCCAAACGGCAGCCGCGGTGTCCGAGCATCGGATTAAATTCATGCAGAGAATCCACCTTTGCTTTTACTTCCGCCGCCGTTATTCCCATTTCCTTAGCCATCTCTTCCTGATTTTCTTTTTCGTGAGGCAGGAATTCATGCAAAGGAGGATCTAAGGTGCGAACAGTAACGGGCAGGTCGTGCATTGCTTTAAAAATACCATAAAAATCTTCTCTTTGATAAGGCAGTAATTTATCGAGCGCTTTACGCCGCCCAGCTTCATCATCCGCTAATATCATCTCGCGAACAGCCTTAATGCGGTCGCCTTCGAAAAACATGTGCTCTGTACGGCAAAGCCCGATTCCTTCTGCGCCAAAATTACGGGCGACCGTTGAATCATGCGGAGTGTCAGCGTTTGTGCGTACATTCAATTTCCGCGCTTCATCAGCCCAGTTCATTAGTTTTCCAAAATCGCCGGAAAGTTCGGGAACTATGGTTGGCACTTTACCTTCAATCACCTGACCCTTTGAACCGTCTAATGAAATCCAATCGCCTTCATTGTAAACTTTGCCATTAACCGTCATTGTTTTATTTTTATAGCTTACTTGTAATTCGCCGCATCCAGCCACACAGCAGGTTCCCATTCCACGGGCTACTACGGCAGCATGCGAGGTCATTCCGCCGCGGGCGGTTAAAATACCCTTTGCAACGCTCATACCACCGATATCTTCAGGCGATGTTTCGATACGCACTAAAATAATATCCTCGCCTTTTTCAGCCCATTCTTCAGCATCATCGGCGTGGAAAACTATCTGCCCCGTCGCTGCGCCGGGTGAGGCGGGAAGTCCTGTGGTAATAACATTTTTATCAGCTTTCGGATCAAATGTAGGATGAAGCAGTTGATCCAATTGTTCCGGATCAACGCGCATAATAGCCGCTTCTTTATTAATCAATCCTTCTTCAGCCATTTCAATCGCAATACGTACTGCTGCCGCGGCTGTTCTTTTCCCGTTACGGGTTTGCAGCATCCATAAACGTCCTTTTTGAATAGTGAATTCAATATCCTGCATATCGCGGTAGTGTTCTTCTAACTTTTGATAAATGCCTTCTAAGTCTTTATATGGTTCAGGCATAATTTCTTCCAATGTTTTATGCGAAGGATCGCTCTTAGTAGTTTCATTTACCGGCTGCGGAGTGCGGGTGCCGGCGACAACGTCTTCGCCCTGGGCGTTAACCAAATATTCGCCGTAGAACTTGTTTTCTCCTGTAGCAGGATCTCTTGTGAAAGCAACGCCGGTAGCGCAGTCATCGCCCATATTGCCAAAGACCATAGCTTGAACATTAACAGCCGTACCCCAGTCTGCCGGAATATTATTTAATTTACGATAGGTAAGAGCGCGGGCATTATTCCACGAACCAAAGACAGCGCTGATTGATCCCCATAATTGTTCCCATGGATCAGTCGGGAAATCTGAACCTGTTCTTTTCTTAATTTCGGATTTAAACAAACTAACTAATTCTTTTAAATCAGCAGCGGCTAATTCCGTATCTAACTTCACTCCCTTTTGTTCTTTAACCTGATCAATAATCACCTCAAAAGGGTCTTCTTCTTCTTTAGATTCAGGTTTCATCCCTAAAACTACATCGCCGTACATTTGCACAAACCGTCGGTACGAATCCCAGCCAAAACGTTCATTAGCGGATTGTTTAATTATTCCCTGTATAGTGGATTCATTTAAGCCTAAATTTAACACTGTATCCATCATACCGGGCATGGAAGCCGGAGCGCCGGAACGCACTGAAACAAGCAGAGGATTTTCGGAATCGCCAAATCTGCATCCCATTATTTCTTCAATGTGTTTAATGCCGTTTTCTACCTGTGCTTTTACTTCATCCGAATACTTACCTTTAGTTTCATAAAATTCCGTACAAATATCAGTGGAAATTGTGAAACCCGCCGGAACCGGCACGCCTAAATTTGACATTTCTGCGAGATTAGCGCCTTTACCGCCAAGGAGTAACTTCATAGCCGCGTTACCCTCAGCTTTACCCGCCCCGAATTTATAAATATATTGTTTTGACATGAGAAACCTCCATAATGAAATTTTATAATAAATTTATCTTTTATTGCTAATTGATAAGCAGGCAATATACATTTAGCGAATATTTATGTCAAGTAAATGGGCATGCATTATGGGATGCCTCAGTGACGGGGTGGGGAATTTATTTGGGTGTATATTTGGAATAACATAAACCCACCCTTGCTTGCATCCCGATATCGGGGTAACCCATCCCAAGAGACAATAAGCAATGCCCCTCTTGGGAGGGGTTAGGGGTGGGTTCTCATGCGTTGTTCAAATTTTCACCAAACTAACCGAGGGATTACACAAAAAGATTAATAACAGTTGCGAAATTGTGAAAAAAATGTGAAATTTGAAATGAAACAAAAAAATGATCATTGTAAGTATGATTTTTATTACCAGCAAGGTTATATTGAATGCCCATAGGATAGAGAATCCGGCCTATCGGGGTAAATCGCGGCATCGTCCAACTTAATTTTATATTGCAATAATATTTCTCGAAATAATAAAAGGAGCTTGATAGATCAATTGGAAATTATTCTAAAGGTAGATTCAATAGTAAAAAAATTTGGAAAATTTAATGCTGTAAGTCATCTTTCTTTCAGTATTCGGAAAGGTGAAATTTTCGCATTACTTGGTCCGAATGGTGCCGGCAAAACCACTACTGTTCGGATGCTTATGGATATCATTAGACCGGATGAAGGAAAAATTGAATTTTACTTGAACGATGCTAATAAATCACAAATTCCGTTTTCTTCGGAGCTTGGTTATCTACCGGAAGAACGCGGACTTTATCAAGAGATTCCCATCATTAAGACTTTAGAATTTATGGGTATAATCAGAGGGATGGATAAAATGCAAGCACATAAATCATCCGAAGAATGGCTAGAAAAATTAGATTTACTCGATAGAAAAAATGATAAATTAAGTGCTCTTTCAAAAGGAAATCAACAAAAAGTTCAGTTTATTTCTTCTATTCTTCACAATCCGTTATTTGCAGTGTTAGATGAACCGTTTGTCGGTTTTGATCCCATAAATCAAGAGGCATTTTTAATGATAATAAAAGAGTTACGGGATAAAGGAACCACAATACTGTTAAGTGCACACCAAATGCACTTAGTTGAAAAAATTGCTGACAAAGTTTTGCTTATAAATAATGGAAAAAATATTGCCTTTGGAACTGTTGACGGTCAACCGGAATTATCATTTCTTCAAAACGATGATGCGGTAGAAAAAGTGGAAATAACTAAAGACAGTGAGATAAAAATATACTTAAGGCAAAATAAATCGTTATCCGGTTTGCTCAACAAAGCCGCTTCAAACTTCAAAATAACTTCCGTGAAAACAGAACATATTACGTTACACGACATTTTTATTGATAAGGTTAATAAAGACAAAAAGGATAATCATGAACAATAGAAATAACAAAAATGCGAAATTAGTTTTGGAAGTTGCTAAATGGGAGTTTAGGCGTTGGTTTAAATTGAAGGAACAAATTATCACATTACTC
>JAUXGF010000076.1 GCA_030622395.1 Calditrichaceae bacterium | reverse complement strand
TTAAGGGGTTGTATAAAACGCAGGTTAGTGTAATAGCCCGAAGTAATAAAAGAATTGCTTTGTGAACTTCTTTTTAGTGTATCCTTATTTCGGACAACCCCCTAACCCCCTTTTCTAAGGGGGGATTGATTTAAACTGTTTTAAAATAGAAGGTTAAATTGGAAATTAGTAAAAACTTTTAACACTACCATTTATATTGACAGGGTGAAAAATGAAAAAAGTAACACACTTTGTTATATTTTTAAAAAATCATTATGCGTTTTTTATTTTAATTATTTTATTTTTCTATTCATGTGGTCAGGAAAGAGTTATGGAAAACACATCCGATGTATTTGAAAAATTAAGAAAAAAAATGGTGAGCAGACAAATTGTCGCCCGCGGCGTAAAAGATTCATTAGTAATAAACGCCCTGGCAAGCGTGCCGCGTCATTTATTTATGCCGGCGGAAGAAGCTCCTTACGCTTACAGCGATGAACCACGCTCTATAGGGATGGGACAAACAATCAGCCAACCTTATATTGTTGCTTTTATGACTGAACAGCTTAAGGTTAGTCCTGGCGATCATGTGCTTGAAATTGGCACCGGCTCCGGTTACCAGGCAGCCGTCTTAGCCCAAATAGTAGATTCGGTATTTACAATAGAAATTATTCCGGAGTTAGCCCGACAAGCTACGGAGATATTAAAAAAATTAGAATACGATAACGTGGTTGTCAAACAGGGAGACGGCTATCACGGCTGGCGGGAAAAAGCTCCCTTTGATGCGATCATCATTACCGCCGCCCCTCCTAAAATTCCACCTCTACTACTTGAACAGCTCAAAGTCGGCGGCAAAATGGTTTTACCTGTGGGTGAATATGTACAGGAACTGGTAGTTGTAAGTAAAAATGAAGAAGGAATTGCTATGGAAAATATATTGCCCGTCCGGTTTGTGCCGATGACCGGAAAAATTCAGGAATAAAGAACATAGTACCGCCCCTGTCTACCTGCGGGCACGGCGCCTCAGACGGGGGCATGGAATGAATTGATTAATGACTAAAAAAAATAAATCACAAATGATAAATTACAAATAAATAACAATACCCAAAATTCAAATATCAAACCGGATGCAGCTTGTTGTTTTGGTCATTGATATTTATGATTTGTTGTTTATTTGTATTTTGGTTTTTGTGTTTTGTGATTTTAGGATGATAATTTATCATTACTTTTCCCAGTCGGGACTATACAACAAATTACGCGCTTTACCTAAAGATTTATATTTTTCTAAAAGCTAAATAACGGCTATTAGATTCCATTAAAACAGGAACCACTATTGAAAATCAAAGAATTAACTAAACGCTCAAAAGAAATTATTTCAGTCAAAATGAAATTGGAATGGTTTAGCCGTTTCTATGGCTCGCCCGTCTTTAGACAGAGCAAAAAACGCATTTCAGAAAAAGAGGTGCGCCGGATTCAAGGCGATTTATTTGAACATGGTATATTTTCTCAAATTGAAATATCGTCAAAAAAAATCTACCTGAAAGTATTGCGCGGGCGTAGTTTACGGGTAAGAAAAAAATATTTAAGACATCTCGTACTATTCATATTAGCCGTTATTACAACTTCTATGACCGGAGCTCTGCTGCGCGGCAGGGATCCCTTTGCATCTTTTCATGACTTTTCTTATGGCTTCCCATATTCCTTTGCTTTATTGGCTATTTTATTTTGCCATGAAATGGGACATTATTTATTTTGCAAACATTATAAAGTTGAGGTTACTTTGCCATATTTTATCCCCTTCTTTGTACCGGGATTTCATCCTGGAACGTTGGGCGCTTTTATTAAAATCAGATCGCCAATCCCAAATAAACGGGCTTTGTTTGATATTGGCGTCGCAGGTCCTTTAGCCGGATTTGTGGTGAGTATTATAATTTTAGTTACCGGATTTTCCCGCCTGCCGGATGAAGCGGGTATCTACAGCTATATTTCACAGATTCATCCATTGGATACCGCCAATTATACTCTGGGGAACACCCTTTTATATGATTGGATTTCCTCCCTGTTTGACGGACAGCGTCTGCCGATGAATGAAATGTGCCACTTCCCCTTAATATTCGCGGGTTGGTTTGGGCTGCTGGTGACAGCTATTAATCTGATGCCGATCGGACAATTAGACGGAGGGCATATTACTTACGCCATGTTTGGCGACCGTGCCCGTTTGATAGCCATAGCCACTTTTGCTTTATTAATCTTTTTAAATATATATTTGATTTCAAATTTTAATTCTTATATATGGGTATTGTGGTGTATATTAATTTTGTTCTTTATTCGTTTCAGGCATCCGCCAACTTTGAATAATTTTATTCAATTGGATAGAAAACGAAAAATTGTAGGCTGGTTATCATACTTAATTTTTATTACCTGTTTTTCGCCTATGCCGATTTATATTTCATAATTTGCAGATTGTTTTGATTGGCAGGGATAAATTTATAATATAGCTATGCAAATTCACCCTGTTAAATAAAAAATTAATATGATTGGAAAATACGCAAACATATTATTTAACGGGGTAAATTAATGAAAATGATACTGGATGCTAGATGCTGGATACTGGATAAAGAAACTTAAACATCCCCGCAAAAGCGGGATTTCCAACCAGCATCGAGTATCCAGCATCCAGTATCTATTTTAATAATACGTTTCCTCCCGATTTATCGGGATCGGGACAATACAATCAAATAAAAGCGGTAGCTAAATGATTTTTATCTTAATTGGAATAATTGTTCTTTTAGGGGTTTGGTGTCTGTTAATCTATATACGTAAAACTATGTGGGACGCCGTGCATCGTAATTTATTAGACCTTGAAGATAATTATGAAGGCCGGGTTATAAGAAGAGGTTTTGCATCACGACCTTTCTTTCACGGTAAAATTAGCGGTATAGATATCACTATCAATTTTAGTACGGAAAAAGCCGGCGAGCGGCGGTTAACCTACATTGATATTAGTTATGCGAAAGGCAGTAAATTTAGTTTCAGCGTTTCGAGTCAGGAGTGGTTAAAAAAACAAGACGCCGGTGAAATTGAAGATTATACAATCATAGAAAATGATTATGGTCATAAATTTGTGGCGCGTCCGTTCTCTGAAAAAGAAGTACAAAAGATAATTAAACAAGATATATTTTCTGAAATATTAAATCAATTTACAAATTTAGCCTACATTTTTGTCGGCAAAAGCGGCATTATTTGCGAGTGCTTCTCTGAAGAAATCCACAAAACTACAGAATTTGAAAATCTTAATAAACGGCTTTTACTTCTGGAAAAATTAGGAAAGGTTATCAGTTAATGGAAATTACCCCGGCAGACTACCGCGCAGGATACGCGGCAATTATCGGATTGCCGAACGCCGGCAAGTCAACTTTAATGAACGCCCTGCTTAATATTAAACTTTCGATTATATCGGCTAAGCCTCAGACCACCAGACGCAGGGTTATGGGCATTTTAAATAAAGAGAAATTACAGGTTGTTTTTATCGATACGCCGGGCATTTTAAAACCCAGGTACACTCTGCAAAAAAAAATGATGGAATATGTGCACAGCGCTTTAAAAGACGCCGACGTCTTAATAATGATAGTTGACGCAGCAGGGAAAACCCATCCCGTCCAAATTCCAATCGAACAATTTAATCAATCCCAAAAACCTGTTTTGCTTTTACTGAACAAACTCGACTTGCTGCCTAAAAAGCAATTGCTTACTATTATAGACACTTACAATAAATGGTATCCTTTTAAATCAATTATACCGATTTCAGCATTGAAAAATGACGGGATAGAAAACATTCAAAAGGAAATAGTAACCCTGCTGCCATACAGCCCGCCCTACTACCCGCCGGATATGCTGACCGATCAGCCGGAGCGCTTTTTTGTGGCGGAGATTATCCGTGAAAAAATATTTGAAAAATATCATCAGGAAATACCCTATTCTACTGAAGTAACTATCGAACAATTCAAAGAACGGGAAGGGGGCAAGGATTATATTTACGCGGTTATCTGCGTGGAGCGTAAATCACAAAAAGGTATTTTGATTGGCAAGCAGGGCGAAGCGCTTAAAAGAATCGGATCAATGGCGCGCAGGGATATCGAAGAACTTTTAGGTAAAAAGGTATATTTAGACCTGCGCGTAAAAGTAATTGAAAACTGGCGTAAAAATGAAATCAAACTAAAACGGCTGGGATTTTAGAGCTTACCCTCTTGTTGAAGGGTAGAACTTAAATAAATGGCAAATTATGAATAACAAACTCCTCTTATTCGATATTGACGGAACGCTGCTTTCAGGCCGCGGCATTCCAAAAAAAGTTTTTTTGGAAATTATACAAAAACGCTTTCCCCATTTTGCTAATAGTGAACATCTGCAGTTTTCCGGCATGACTGATATTCAAATAGTCACAAATTTATTTAAAATGAATGGTTGCGACGGAGAAATCGATCCGGAATTAATTGATGAAATATTAGCGGAGTTTACTACAAATTTAGCTAAAAATATGAATGTCAAAAACCCGCCTAAAATCTTATCCGGCGTATTTGAATTATTAGACCGCTGTATGCTTCTGTCAAACTGTTACCTGGGTTTAGTTACCGGCAACACGATGACCGGCGCACAAATCAAACTACGAGCCGGTGGATTATATCATTATTTTGCAGTAGGAGCTTTCGGCAATGATCACAGCGACCGTAATTTATTGCCGCCGGTTGCAGTTGAAAGAGCCAAGCATTATTATGACAAAACTTTTGAAAAAGAAAATATATGGATCATCGGGGATAGTATTTACGACATACGCTGCGCCAAAGTAAACGATCTAAAATGTTTGGCCGTATATTCGGGTATTACAAAACGCGAGGAGCTGCAAGTAGAACAACCTCATTATATTTTCAAAAACTTACAAAATACAAATCATATACTTGAGGTGTTCGGGCTTAAGTAATTGATTTTGTAATACCTCGGTTTTGGGTGGGGATTTATTTGAATGTTATTGGGAAAAACACAAACCCAAAAATGAAATATTAAAAGATCTTCGATTTTGTATTTGACATAAAGCATATTAATAATTAAATTAAAAGTTCTTTTAAATATTACTATTAATTTTTTTGGAGAGATTAAATATATGGCTAATCATAAATCAGCCTTAAAACGAATTAAGACATCAGAGAAAGCAAGAATAGCTAACCGTCAATACAGAAGCAGAATGAGAACGGCTATTAAAGCTGTTTTATCTTTAGAGAATAAAGAAAATGCGGGACCTAAACTCAAAGAAGCTGTATCTATTTTAGACAGGTTGTCAATTAGAGGTATTATCCATAAAAACAATGCTGCAAATCAAAAATCCCGGTTAACTCGTTTTGTTAACAGTCTTACTTAAAATCCGCTATTAAGCGGATTTTTTTATTAAAAAATTATCATAGAGACTTCACTGTAAATCTTCACAAAACCACGAACATCTTCAAATAAATTTTGTATATACACTCACCCCGATGGATTACGGCATATAAATTCAATAATTTCTTTTTTCATCTTATTAATTAAAAAGCTGAAGATTAATAGCTAAGGCGGCGCAGTGAATGGTTAGCATTATGAACAATCAGGGATTGAGAAAATTTAAATCAATATGATTACTAATAAGTCGAAAATGCTTGTCAAATGAAAATAAAACAAGATCGTTTTTAATCGCATTTTCGACAATAATCAGATCAGGAATACCTATTTTATTAATCCCATTTGAGAAACATTGAATTTGATATTCAATTATCATATTCCAGTTAATATTCAGAGGTATTCTTTGAATTTCCTTGAGTAGATCAATTAACTTATTTTGTTTTCTAATTCTAAGGGCGGGGATGATTTCAGCTAATATCAAATTATTTGTACAAATTAAATTTTCATCAATGAACTTATCAAGAATTTCAGAATCAGATCCTCCATGAAAGTAATCAATCCAAATAGAACTATCGACCAAGATTTTCATTGTCTTTTTCTCAGAGTGTTTAAATCAATTTCAAGATCAATTTTACCTCTAAATCTTTTTAGATTCTGGATTTTATTTTTTTGAATAATATTTTCTAAGGCAAGTTTGATTAATTCCGTTTTTGTCCTGCTTTGAGTTATTTTCAATGCCTCAATAATCAAATCATCCGGGATATCTAACGTTGTTCTCATACGCCTCCATTTTTATGCATAACATAATTTATTTTATATGCATAATCAAAAAAAATGAGCAATAACTTTTAAATGCTTAAATAATACTAACTGACAATTAGCTATCAGTTAGTATTATTTTGCAAAAAAAAGAGGAGCATTACTCCGCTGTGCTCAAAAGTTTTTTCTTTAAGCGCTGCGTTTAGTTGATGAGAATTCATACTTCGGTTCTACGTTGTTGTTAACCACATCCTTTGTAATATTAATCGATTTTACATTGGGCATAGAAGGAACTTTGAACATTATATCAAGCATAGTATTTTCCATAATAGCCCGAAGCGAACGGGCGCCTGTTTTATTTTTCATGGCAAGTTTAACTACCTCGTCTAAAGCTTCCGGTTCAAATATTAACTCCACTCCTTCCATTTCCATTAGACATTGGTATTGTTTAACAAGGGCGTTTTTAGGTTCTGTTAAAATAGCGTACAAACCCTCTTCATCAAGTTCGGATAATACGCCTATAATCGGCAAACGTCCGATTAATTCAGGAATCAAACCATATTGAAGTAAATCTTCCGGTTCAACCCGGGCATATAATTCACTTTTTGTTAACGCATTTTTGCTGCTTAATGTTTTTTCAAAGCCGATATTTTTTTCGCCAATGCGTCGTCTTACAATATCTTCCAAGCCTTCAAAAGCTCCGCCGCATATAAACAAAATATTCTTCGTATTAATATTAATTAAATTTTGCTCCGGGTGTTTGCGCCCCCCCTTAGGCGGTATACTGGATACCGTACCCTCAAGCATTTTGAGAACCGCTTGCTGTACTCCTTCGCCCGAAACATCACGGG
Organism: Calditrichaceae bacterium; assembly: GCA_030622395.1. Classification (GTDB taxonomy): domain Bacteria; phylum Calditrichota; class Calditrichia; order Calditrichales; family Calditrichaceae; genus JAUXGF01. Next base: position 2,051 of record JAUXGF010000076.1, on the reverse strand, counting down.
TTATCGAGGGATTGCCGTCCTTGCGGGCAATTTTATCAATCTCATCAATATAAATAATACCGCGCTGTGTTTTATCAAGATTATAATTTGACGCTTGATAAAGGCGCACTAATATATTCTCAACGTCTTCGCCAACATAGCCGGCTTCTGTAAGAACCGTGGCGTCTGCTATGGTAAAAGGAACATTGAGTATGCGGGCAAGGGTTTGGGCAAGCAGTGTTTTGCCTGTGCCGGTTGGGCCTGCCAATAAAATGTTGCTCTTTTCGATTTCAACCTCATGAGCGGCTTTCCCGTAATTAATACGTTTGTAATGATTGTAAACCGCAACAGATAAAATTCTTTTTGCTTTTTCCTGTCCAATTACATATTTACTTAATTCATCTTTTAGCTCGCCGGGGGAAGCAAGACTCTGGTCTTCAAGAAGGTTTGCCTGCCGTTTATGACGCAAAATAATTTCAGTAGCGCTTTTTACACAGTCATTACAAATATGAACATCAGGTCCGGAAATCAAGCTTTCTACCTCATCAGCAGAACGACCGCAGAATGAACAGCGAAATACTTGATTGCGCAAATTTCTCCTACTCATACTATTTTCCTTTTTTAACTGGTTTTTTAGCCCGCGGTTCTAAAACCTTATCGATAATACCATACTCCATCGCTTCCTTTGCCGACATAAAAAAATTACGGTCTGTATCTTCGTTAATCTGTTCCAAGTCTTTGCCTGTCATATCCGCTAAAATTTTATTTATAACTTCGCGTATCCTTAAAATCTCGTTAGCCGCGATTTTAATATCGGAAGCCTGCCCTTCAGCGCCGCCAAGAGGTTGATGAAGCATAATTCTGGAATGCGGTAATGCATAGCGTTTCCCCTTAGCGCCGGCGGCTAATAAAACCGCGCCCATACTGGCAGCCTGTCCCATACAGGTAGTTACCACGTCGGGCTTAATATATTTAATAGTATCAAAAATCGCCAATCCGGACGATACTAAACCGCCCGGTGAATTAACATATATAAAAATATCCTTTTCCGGATCTTCGGCTTCTAAAAACAATAATTGAGAAATTATTAAACTGGAAATATTATCATCAATCGGCATGCCTAAAAATATAATACGCTCTTTTAATAATCGTGAATATATATCATAGGCGCGCTCGCCTCGTCCGGTTTGTTCAATAACCATTGGAATGAGTGTCATTATTAGTCCTTTCTAAAATCAAATATAGAACATAGTTTTGCAAATTCACCCTGTTAAATAAAAAATTAATGTGATTGGAAAATGCGCAAACATATTATTTAACGGGGTAAATTAATGAAAGCGATACTGGATGCTTGATACTGGATGCTGATTGGAAATCCCGCTTTTGCGGGGATGTTTGATTTTTCTATCCAGTATCTATTTGAATAAAATAGCACTTTTTGTTCAGGCGCTAATCAGCTTAATCCAGATCTATTTTATTTGTAGTGATCTTTGAGTTATTAACTAAAAACTCAAATGTCTTTCTATCAAGAATATCTTCTTTAACGCGTTCCAACAGGCTTATGTTGTTTTTATAAGCGTCTCTAATTTTATCGTTATTTAATTCATCTAAAAATTTATTGATGTCTTCTTCATTTACTTCAATATTTTCTTTCTTGACAATCTGTTCTTTCAGGTAGTACAACTTTAAACTAAAAAGCGCATCAGCCTTATAATGCTGACGCGCATCGTCTTCGTTTACCTTTGGATTTTGTTTACGTACATCAGCGACTATTTTATCCAAATAATTATCAACCAAAACATTGGGAACGTCAAATGAATTTTCTTCTAATAGTTTTTGTGAAAGATCTGCGGAAAACCGCTTTTCCGCTTCAACGGTATATTCTTGTTCAAGACGCTGACGGGTTATTTTTCGCAAGTCTTCAACAGTTTCTAATTCACCGCCCAGGTCTTTGACAAATTTATCATTTAGTTCAGGGAGGTTCTCCTCTTGAACATTTTTTATTTTTATATTATATAATTCCTTTTTTCCGGCATAATCTTTTTGAGGAAAATCATCCGGATAGATTTTAG
>JAUXGF010000514.1 GCA_030622395.1 Calditrichaceae bacterium | reverse complement strand
CGCACCTCGTCGCCTAAGCGGATCACTTTATCCGTATCGCGCCCAATCCACGAATAAGTTTTATCATCATAAATATAAAAATCATCAGTCATTTCAGAAATATGAATCAAACCCTCAACGAATATCTCTTTTAATTCAACAAACACGCCAAAGGGCATTACTCCGGAAACTAATCCCTCAAAAGATTCTCCAATGTAGCTGTTTATATATTCAGTCTGTTTAAGCTTGATTGATTCGCGTTCCGCTTCCAGCGCCAATCGTTCCATGCGTGTGGATTGCTCGCAGATGTTTTTTAATTTAGCGTTTAAATTTGAATGGGATTTATTCGCTGTATCTTTATATTTTTTAAGCAGGCGGTGAACGGTTAAATCCGGGTAACGCCGGATAGGTGAAGTAAAATGAGTGTAATCGTTAAACCCCAATCCGAAATGCCCGATATTTTTCCCCGAATAGACGGCTTTCATCATAGAACGCAGAGCTACTTCCTCAATAATAGTTTCTTCTTTACTGCCTTTGATTGACTCAAGAAGCTGTTGGAAGTATTGTGAGGTAATGTGTTTTACAGGTTTAAATGGGATTTCAAGGGCAGTAAGAAAGTCAAAAAATTTATTCGTTTTATCCTCATCGGGTTTTTCATGCACACGGTAAATAAAAGGCAGGGCGCTGGATTTTTGCGGGCTTATTTTTAAAATATGCCGGGCGACCGTTTGATTCGCAGCTAACATAAATTCTTCAACCAAGCGGTGGCTATCGAGGCGTTTTACGGGGATAATCTCTGTTGGCTGTCCCTTTTTATCCAGGATAAAACGCACTTCCGGCGTTTCAAAATCAATGCCTCCTTTTTCAAAGCGTTTTTTTGTTAAGGCTTTGCTTGTCGTGTGCATATCTTTAATGACCGGGCTGAGGGCGTCGTCGATTTTGCCGTCAATAATGTCCTGAACTTCTTCGTAAGTAAAACGACGCTTACTGTTGATTATTGATGGAGCGATGCGGTAATTTACAACATCGTACTTGCCGTCAAATTCCATAAAACAGGAAAATGTTAAGCGGTCTGTCAGAGGTTTTAAACTGCATAATTCGTTAGAAAGACGTTCCGGAAGCATTGGGATAACCCGGTCGACCAGATAAACGCTGGTTCCTCTTTTTAGCGCTTCTTTATCTACCGTTGAATTTTCTTCCACAAAATGGCTTACGTCAGCAATATGCACGCCTAATTCCCAGTTCCCGCTATTCAGTTTTTCTAAAGAAACGGCGTCGTCATAATCACGCGCGTCAATTGGATCGATAGTAAAACAGGTCAGGTCGCGCAAATCAATGCGCCCATCGAGATTGATTTTGTCAAATTTTGAAGGAATTTTAGCCGCCGCTTGTTCTAATTCAGCAGAAAATTTAACGGGCAGGTTAAATGAATAGGCAACTGAAATAATATCCACGCCGGGAGTGCCGGGATCGCCGAGCACTTCAAGAATTACTCCTTCAGGATTATGCTGATCGCGCTCCCAACGGTCAAAAGAAACCAACACCTTTTGCCCATCACGTGCGTCCAGCGTTTTTTCTTTATGGACGATAATATCGCGGTATATTTTAGGATCATCCGGCGTTACAAAGCTGTAATATTCGGTTTTATGATAGCTGCCTACAATTTGTTTGCGGAAACGCTCCACCACGCGCTTAACAAAACCCTCTGACCGTTTACCGCGTGAAGCGGCGTATAGCTGCACTTCCACAATGTCGCGGTCAAACGCCGTATTTAAATTAGGCTGGGCGATAAAAATATCAACATCCTGATTCTCAACGCTTACAAAACCATAACCGGCGCGGACCACGCGCAGTTCGCCAATTAGTTTTTGCGACTTTTGAGGATAGGCGTACTGCATTTTTTTTACATGAATAAGACGCCTGCTTTTTACCAGGTCTATCAAACTTTCTATAAAAATATGATATTCGCTTTTGCGAATCCCGAGAGTATGACTAATTATTTTCCGGTT
>JAUXGF010000184.1 GCA_030622395.1 Calditrichaceae bacterium | reverse complement strand
GATTTGCCAGCAGAACCTCACTTTCCGGAATCTTTTCCAGTTCAATCAAATCAGATTCTATATTACTTATAAGATCAGCGGCTTCTTCTATAAAATAACCTTTTACTTTTTCAATATTATCTTCTTCAGGCGTACTTTCCTCAGTTTTCCCCTCAACCGGTTTCTGTGTTTGGGGAATTTTTTTAAATTGACTGGTATCCAGATTATTAATAATACGCGCTAATTCAGAAGATTCTACTTTTTCACCGGCGGTTAATTGTTTAACGACTACAAGTGCCTCTGTGATCGTATTCTGTAAATCTACTGAATTATCCATTTCCTTATTTTTAACCGCCTCAACAACCGCCTCCAGGCTGTCGGTAATTTGCCCGATTTCCCTGAAGCCTAACATTTTTGCGGCAGACTTTAATGAATGCGCCGCGTATTCCAACTTATCAAGCGCTTCAGCGTCATTTAAATCTTCCAACATCTTAGTATTTGAATTATCAATAATAGAAATAAAGTTCTCTGCTTCTTGTTGAAATATTTCTAACAGCTCCTGATCAAAATCTTCGCTCTCTGCAAAAAGCGGTTTTTCAGATACAACTGATTTATCTTCCCGCTCAATTTCTTCCTCAGTTACTTTTGACGCCTTTTGTTCTTCTATTAAAATTTGATCGAGAATTTGCTGTAATGAGCCGCTTATTTCCTGCGCTTCCTCTTTTTGATTTTCTATAAGTTCGTTTAATTTATCAACGCCCGTTTGTAAATTCGGTATTAAATCCTGCGGAACAGAAATTGAACTTCTGCCTAAAATCTCGGCGATATGTTCTATGATATTTGCCAGATGCGATACATTTTGTTTGTTCAATAATAAAGCCGAAGATCTGATCGAATGAATTGAATTTTCAAGCTGGATAAATTCCGCGCGGTTATCTATTTCTTTTTCTAAATGGGATAACGCTTCCTTAGCGCTGTCGATCTGCCGCCTGCTTTCTGAAATAAATATTTCCTCCAAATCATCCTCTTCATCCACTATCGGTTCAGATTCGGGTTTCGCTTCAACTGCCTCTTCGCCGGAAGTAATTTGCTCATTAATTAGATCGTCAATGACAGAAATAATATCATCACATTTACCGTTCTTCCCTAAAACAGATATTTTTTCTATAATTAAATCATACGTTTTTTCTAATTCAGCGGCGAGGGAGTCGGTAAATTGAATTGCTCTTTCGTTTTTTATTGTTTTGATAAAGTATTCGACCGGTTCAATATAATTTTCATAGTCTAATAACTTGATATCAGATAAAAAATTATTAAAATATTTAAGCAACGTGTCCTGCGCAGAACTATCGTTTTCTAACAGACTGTTTTTCAGCAAGCCTTTTATTTTTTGCCAGCGAATATCCTGAATCTCCGACAAAGCGCCCGCTATTTTCTGATCGTCTTTTAATGAGTATAACTCTTCTTCCTGTTCTGCTAACGCCAAAACTGAATCAAATAATTCCTTAAGCGCCGAAATATCAAAAGGTTCGCCGGGCAGCTCAATAAACTGATCCCAAATTTGTTCGATAATATCCAGACCTTGCCGGAATTTATCCTCATCCTGTTCAATAACTATATTATATGCTTGTAACAAAGGTTTAAAAAAATCTTCTTTCAGGGCAGGTTGAACAATAGAGGTAGAATTACTTATTTGATTTATAAGATTAAAAAGATTTTGTTTAACATCGGCATTTTTCAAATCATTATGATAATTATATACCTTTTTTTTGATTTGCCCGAATAAATCCTGCAAAATAGAATAAATTGCCTTTTTATCAGAAAACGGAATATCCTCCTCTACTTCCCCGCCGCCTTCTTCTAATAATGCCTCTGCTTCCGCTTCCGCTGCCGCTTCATCTTCTTCCACTTTCTCATCTTTAGTCTTTTCAATTACAGGATGCCTAAAAGTATCTTTTAAACTTTCAACTAAACTTACAACAGAGGCAACTTGCTTATCATCTTTCTTAACGGTTATAAACTGCTCAACATTTAATAATTCTTTAAATATAGAATCTAATATTTTATAAGTCTCTTCATTAAATGAATTTTTATTCTTTAAGGTATCTGTAAAAACATCAATCAGTTTAGCGCATAAATGTTCAATTCCGCTGTAACCATGAATCATACTTATTTCTTTTAGCAATTTGAACTGTTTAATAATCTCTTTAACAGCGGTAAAATTGGCGGGTTCTTCCCTTACATCATCTAAGCATTTGTTAATTTCATTGATATGATCTTCCACTTCAGATTGAAAATACTCATGCAGCAAGGCGTCAATAGTTACAGGTTTTTCGGGAACCTCTTCCGGTTTAAGAACGGCTTTCTCTTTTACAACTTTTTGTTTCTTTTCAGGAATGGACCCTTTCTTTAATATATCCTTAAATAGTTTGGATTTTTCTTTTTCAAAATCCTTTAGATTTTGGATAATTTGTATAATCTTCTCATCCAAACCGGATATCTTTTCAGAAGGGGGTATTTTCTCAATTTTATCAGGTAAAATTTGATTAATTTGTTTTGTAATGCTAATAATCTCATCATCATAATTATTTATTTTTTTTTCATCTGTTTCCTGTGCGAAAACGGTAAACAAATTTATAATTTCCGAGTATTTACCTTTTTTCTTTTTTAAATCATTTAAATTCTTATCCAAATGATTATCAAATTCCCGCCTGTAAAATTCATCAAATGACAATAATTCGCCGTCATAACTAACAGGAGCTTCAGCTTCGGCTTCAATTTCTTTTTCTTTTGCTTCGCCGTATTTATCATGAAAAAGCTCTAATACTTTGTCTAAATCTTCTATGCTTTCACGTTCTTGTGTCAGCAAATTGTATAAGTTCAAAAAATCATCTGCAAGATCGGGCAGAGTGGCATATACCATATCGGGGGCGTAATCTTCAACGCGGTCTATCATATCAAATAAAAAGATAGCAATTTCATTTGTTCCCTGAAACTGAGCCACTTTTTCCAGACCTTCAATAATATTTTCTTCTTTTAGCAAATATTCGCTTAGTTCATCTAAAACGCTTTGTTGCTTTTCGGAAATAATTTCCGAACTTTTTTTAGTAATATGACTAAAAAATTCTTTGAGGTAAAATTTGCTAAAAGATATATCATTTTTATAGTCTATCATGCAACACTCCAATTTCATTGAGCCAATCTGAACTTCTCAACAGCCAGATTCAAGGTTTTAGATAAAACTTCTAACTGGCTGGCGGATTCTTTTGATTGTTTAGCGCCTTCGGCTGTTTCTTTGGCTATACCGGCAATATGCTCTAATGACGATACAATATCTTTACTAAACTTAGTTTGTTCTTGAGTTGCACTTGAGATTTCAACAACTGACTTTGTAGAAATTTCAACGCTTCCTAATATTTCACGCAGCGCTACGCCGGCGCCGTCGACCAATTTTGTTCCCTCTGCAACTTCATGCGTACCGCTTTCCATTGCTTTCATTGTTTTGGATATTCCTGTTTGAATATCCTCGAGCAACTTAGATATTTCCCCGGCCGCCTTACTTGAATGTTCAGACAAATTGCGTATCTCATCTGCAACAACTGTAAAGCCTTTTCCCGCTTCACCAGCCCGCGCCGCTTCTATTGATGCGTTCAAAGCGAGTAAGCTGGTTCTATTAGCTATTTCACTAATAAAGTCCGTAATTTCACTAATCCTCGTAGAATTATCGCCTAAAACTCTTCCTTGTTTCGACGCCTCACGCACCGAGTCGCGTATTTTGTGCATACTTCCAATGGATTGCTTAACTATTCCGCCGCCCCGTTCGGCAACCTCTTTTGCTGTCCGCGCAGCCCCGGCAGCTCTTTGGGCGTTTTGATTTGTATTGTTAATCGATTCTGCGATTTCTTTTGCAAAATTACTTGTTTTCTCTGTCTGAGACGCTTGTTCAGCAGCCCCGCCGGACATAACTTCAATATTTTTCAAAATACCTTCTGTAGATGAAGCCACTTGTTCAGCCGCCTTTTTTGCATCGCGTATTAATTCACTAAGATCGCTAATCATCAAATTAAATGAATCCGCCAAGGCGCCAAGCGTATCTGCGGTTACGTTTGCTGCGACTGTAAAATCTCCGTTCGCCGCTTTGCTTACGATTTTTAATAATTCTTTTATCTGTTTATTAATTTTATCCCTTTCAACCGCAGAATCTTTAGTATTTTTTAAATTATCTTCAAGAGCCTGCAATGATGGAATTAATTCATCTAAATAAACGCTGCTTTCCTCTGATTTCAGTATAAATTCACCGTTTTTTAATCGATCCAAATTTCTCTGCGTTCTGTTAATTCCCTTATCTAATTTTTTGATTTCTGAAAATAAAACAAAACCGGCAATAATTAAAAACAAAGCTCCAGCCGCTGCATGTAAAAACAATGACGCTATCATACTTGGTAAAAACGCTGCGATATCCCGTTCAATCATCAACAAAGCAATAACTTCATTTTTAAGATTTTTAATTGGAGCGAACCCTACCGCAACCAATTGATTATTGCGTTCATATAACCGTCCGGAGCTTTCCCCCGTATTTAAAGAAATAGTCATTTCATTCCATAAATCATAGCTCTGTCCGATCAAATTTATTTCGGCGTCGCTTAATATTAGCTCAGTCATATTTCCTTTTCTGCGTAAAATCTTTATAGATTTATCATGCAGATTTAATCTATTCTTTACAGATACAATTTGGCTGTATACTTCATTATACCAGGATGATTGATACTCAGTTTTTTTAGTAATTAACTCAATTGCCTCTCCATTGATAAAGACTGCAAAAATAGCGGCGATGTTTTTTATCTCTTCAAGATGCTTTTGTTGTGTCAACTCTATCTGTTGTTGATAATTTATATATCCTGTAATCAAAATAAAAAGAGCTGCCACAGGTAAAATAATTACTATAAATTTCTTAAATAAATGGAAACTGGTTTTTTTCATTACCGCCTCATTTAATATCTATACTTCATAATTTCTTTTGCGCTTAAGAGAGTGGGGACATCAATTAAAAATATAACGCCTAATTTTTTATGTTCATAATAACCTTTTAAATATTGAATATATTGGGGCGGCATATCACGGGTTGGGATTTGAATTTTACCTGCGTCAATCTGAACTACATCCATCACCCTATCTACAACCACCCCGATAGTCATATTTTCATGTTCAAGTATAACAACAAGATTATTATCGGATACAGCTTCTATCTTTAATTTTAACAGAACTCTAATATCAATTATGGAATATATCTCCCCTCTAAGACTAAACACGCCTGTAATGCTCTCGTGCACATTCGGAACTTTTGTAAATTTAGGAAACGGGATTACTTCTTTTACATTAAAAATTTCCGCGCCAAAGTATTGTCCCGATATATATAATATTGAATATCGATATTCGCTATTCACCGGCATTCCCATTGCTGTTGAATCGTTTTTCAATATATCTCCATGTAATATCTTTTTAATTAGAAATTAATTTCAGCTAACATTAGAAGTAAAAGAATAATATGGTTTTTATTGTAATCCTTCAGTTATGAGTAGAATTTATAGCAGCTTCAGACATACCTCTTTTCAAAAAAGCGGCGGGAGCAGTTGAGGCAGATGTATCTGTGTCATTCAAAATACTTACCTATAAAACTTATCCACTTATAACATAGGTATTACTTTTTATCTATTATCCGACCCTCTTTTAGGCTTCAATTAGAGTTTTAATTTTTTCCAACAGCTCATCGTCTTTAAAAGGTTTGGGTAAAAATGCATCAGCCCCTTCTGCCTTTGCTTTTTCTATCATTTGCGGCGAATCTTTACCGGAAAGCATAATTACAGGCAATCCTTTCGAGAGTTTTATTGTTTTTAAAACATCTATTCCATTAATATCGGGCAGCATTAAATCAAGTATTACTAAATCAGTATTTACTTTATCAATCATTTCTAAAGCATCCTTGCCGTTCACAGCGGTTTTAATATTATAATCTTCTTCTTCCAATGCAATTTCTACCATTTTTCTAATAACAATACTATCATCAACCACCAAAATAATCTTTCCCCCTTTTTCTTCTTCAGCTTCCTCATCGGCATCAACCGTTTCGACCTGTGGTTCAGCTTCCTGTTTTTCTTCTATAACTTCTTCGTCAGAACTAAGTGTTTCTAAATCTGACTCAACTTCCTCTTCTTCTT
>JAUXGF010000407.1 GCA_030622395.1 Calditrichaceae bacterium | reverse complement strand
TTCCTAATTCCTAATTCCTAATTCCTGCTTTACCTTCAATTTTCTTAATCAATAAAATTTCCAACAATAAAAACATAAATGCAAGGGAAAGAAAGATGTACCACAATTCCTGACCACTGCGGGCTTGTTTAATCTGTTTAATAAAATCGGAACTCAAATTTACTTTAATTACATTTTCACTGATATTTTCAAAACGGACATAAGGACGCTTTAATTCTTTTGACGAAACATTCACCGGAAAGGATTGGATTATTTTATCATTTTGATATAACAGGTAATGCCCGGGTTTTGTTAATTCATTAAATAAAAATCTTAAACCGAGTTTGGATTGATCTGGAATAATTTCATATTTATCGCCTCCGGGCAGCTCTGCCCGGTATTTATCCTTCAAAGAAAGATCGGGGAGCAAGATGGAATAACTTTCATTTACCAGCGCGCTTTTGCTATGCAGCCGGTTTTGACCGGCAATATAAAAAACACGGTAAAGCGCCGGAATAAAAAGTCCTTTAATTGGGAAATCAGTCCACTCTAAATCTAACATTGAGCCGAATGCGTAAATATCTCCGGAAAGGTTTTTCGGGGAGAAACGGCTTAAAAACGAATCCCCGTTTCGTAAGCGAAGCAGCGTTTGAGCGGACGGATTAATTTTAAGGTACTTGAAAATTTTCGGCGGTTCGGCGTTTATTCCTTCAGCGCTAAAAAGCGGTTTAAAAATAGGATGCTTAGCGCTTATATCACTAAAAGCAAAATAATTTTCCGGGTTAGACGTTTGTTTATAATCTAAATAAATATTGGATTTAATTAACGGTCTGAAAAGATTATTTATTTGCTTAGGGGCAAGAGCCGCTCCTGGGATAATAAATACATTTTTCCCTGAATCTAAAAATAATGATAAACGGTTGATTGTTTCATTGCTGAACATCCGGGGGTTGCTGAGAACTATAAGGTTATATTTTTTGAAATTCTTACCATACCAGCGGGAATAATCGGACTGTTCAATCTCGAAAACAGTATTGGTTGATAATACGTTTAATGCGGTTTTTAAATGAAACGAGGGATTATCATCTACGAAAAGAACGTTTAATTTTTCCGGTATGTTTAAATTCAAATAATAGAAATTGTCGATAGTTAAATCATCGTCATCCAGCTCCAGATGAAGAAGACGCTGCCCGGCCTGTTTTGGGATAAAACTCAATTGAATATCCTTAATACCGCCGGGAGGTAAAGACGCCTGCTCCATTGCTAATCGTTTATCAGATAGAAATAAATTAACTAAAGTTTCAGCGCTTTCGCTAAGATTATAATTTTGTAAACGCGCCAAAAGGGTAATCGGTTTGTTTAACTCAAAAATCCGGTTTTGCACTATAAGCGTATCAATAGCAATATTACTAAAAGTATGTTGATTAGTAACATCAATCAAATAGCTCCGAATCGATTGATTTTTGAAATATGAAGATATAGAATCGTTTAAAGCCATGCGGTTAATTTGGAAATCGCTTAAAATAAAAAGCTCCCTGTTGTGATTAGGGTATTGATTAAAAAGCCCGCCTGCTTTTTTTAAAATATATGAAAAGCCGGGACTTTTGCAGGTAACGGGATATTTTTTAAGGAAATCAAAATTAGCGGAGTTTAAGTTTACGGGCATTATGTTTTCATAATCCATTGAAGGAGAGAGGATAAAAATTTGATCTTCCGCTTTGAAAGTAGATAAAACTTTTTTAATATAACCACACGCTAAATTATAACGCGAGTCGGATTTTACATAAGCCTGCATGCTGAAAGAGTCATCCAATATAATAACAGCCGTAGTACGGGCGGAAGACGATCCGCCAAAAACGGCGTCTTTTAATGTAGGTCTGGAAAATGCCAAAACTAAAAATATAATAAATAAAGTGCGGATTAATATAAGAAGAATTTGATAAAGACGAACTTGCTTAATACGCTGATTTTCTAATAATTTTAAAAAACGAATAGAGCTGAATATAATTTTTTTAGTTTTTTTACGATTAAAGAAATGTATGATTAGGGGAATAACTGCCGCCATAAGAACAGGCAGTACTATGGAATTTAAAAAACTTAGCATGCGTTTATTAGGTTTTTACTTTCTGTTTGTTTATATGAAAGTTTTTCAACTCACCCCCTAAATCCCCCTCTCTTTAAGAAATAGAGGGGGACTTGGAATTCCCCTCTTGAGGGGGGTTAGGGGTGTGTTTGCATTTTACATCTTTTCCCCTTCCCTATTTGTATTAGGGAAGGGCTACCCCGATATCGGGATGCAAGCAAAGGCACGAAGGAATAATTAATTTTTAAATACTTGGAGCCTTAGTGGCTACTTTCATTGTTTATTGCATTCGACAGAACTTGATAGTTTATACTGTTTACAAATAATCTTGCTTGAAGTAATGGTTTAAAAATAACATAGAAATAAGTCATATACAAATCTGATTCGCTTTGGTTTATGATTTTAACTCACCCCCTTGCCGGGGGATACTGGTGGAAAAAGTCTTTCAACTCACCCCCTAATCCCGAATTTTCGGGACTTGGAATTCCCCTCTTGCTCCGCAGGAGTTCCTTTCACAAAGTGAACACTGCGTGGTGGAAGGAGAGCTATGGGTGGGTTTGCATTTTTCATCTTGTCCCCTTCCCTATTTGTATTAGGGAAGGGCTAGGGATGGGTAAAAAAAACACAAAACTTTTCCCGAAGTACGGGACACATTCGTGCATTGTTTGTTGAGCGCGACAGCTCATGGGTATTTATACGAATTTTTTTATTTAAAGAGAAAAAATAAAATGGAATTAACTACTGCGCCCTACAATAAAATAGCGCCGTTTTATGACTACATTATGGATCATGTTAATTATAAGATATGGGCAAGATATATCAAATCACTTTTGTTTTATTACAACAAACAGGCTAAAACAATTATTGATCTTTCATGCGGTACGGGTTCATTGTTAATATATCTCGATTCAAAAAAATGGTGTCTTTGCGGCAGTGATTTATCGGCTGCCATGTTAGAGGAAGCAAAAATGAAAAAGGAAATTAAGCATATTCCATTATTGTGTTCCGATATAAACCGGCTTTCTATAAAAGAAAATAAATTTGACGCCGCTTTAATACTTTATGATTCAATTAACTATTTAATAGAAGATGAACAAATCAACAATTTTTTCAAAGAAGCCGCCGCTATTTTAAATGATAAGGGCTTGCTAATATTTGACGTGGTAACGCCTTATACATGTAAAAAGGAATTTATGGATTATCATGAAAGTAAAAGCTGGGGCAAAGATAGTTACAAAAGACACGGATGGTTTTTATATAAATATAATATGCAATATAACGAATTCATTATTACTGTTGACGGTAAAAAATATAAAGAGCTTCACCAACAAAAGATACGAC
>JAUXGF010000351.1 GCA_030622395.1 Calditrichaceae bacterium | reverse complement strand
GGCTGCCCCGAACTATCGGGATGCAAGCAGGGGTGGGTTCTCATGCGTTGTTCAAATTTTTATCCAACTAAATGAGGCATTATTTATTTTTATTAAGGGTACTTGACATAAACATTTTTTTATGTTATAATAACAAATGATAATGAATATCAATATCAAAAAAGAGTAATCTATGAGCAGCCCAAAAACTTTTCAAGGTTATCTCCAGGATAAAGGGTTAAAATCCACGCATCAACGTGATGATATTGTCAGTTATTTTCTGCAAAAGTCAAAGCATTTTACTGTTAAGGAATTATACCGCGAGGTTCAAAATATAGATCCCAAAATAGGTTACGCTACAGTCCACCGGACATTAAAATTACTTGTTGATGCGGGATTGGCGACCGAGTGCCGGTTTAGCGGCGGCATTACACGATTCGAGTCTGTAAAGGAAGGCGAGCATCACGATCATTTGGTCTGCCTTAAATGCGGTAAAATTATTGAGTTTGAAAATGATAAAATAGAACAACTGCAAATAAAAGTGGCAAAGGAACATAATTTTACGTTAGCGGATCACAAGTGTGTTCTTTATGGATATTGCAGCGGATGCAGGGAATAACATAATAGTTCAGATATTTCAAGCTGCGCTGGAGGGGAGAGTAGAGCGTGGAGCGGAGAGCGGAAAGCGTTAAGCGAAAGTTAAGAAAAGAGTATTACTCAATCCCGCTCTACGCTCCCCGCTATCCGCTCCACGCTCTCCGCTCTCCGCTGAACAATTACGAAATACTTATTAATTTTCTAATGAAAATGATATTCGAATACGATTAAACATCACGGAGGAAAACAGCATAATGGGTCGATTTAATTTAGCGCAAATGAATCAGGGGGAGACGAAGACTATTATAGATATCCAGGGAGGACATGGCCTTATTAAAAGATTAGAATCTCTGGGAGTAAGATGCGGGATAAGAATAACCAAAATTTCATCACAACTTATGCGCGGTCCGATAACTATTAAGGTGGGTAATTCTCAGGTCGCTCTTGGCTATGGTATGGCGAAAAAAATTATATTGGAGTAAAAATGGGTGAAATTTATCCGGAGGGAATCAAAAAAATATTTTTAATGGGTAATCCCAATGTAGGGAAAAGCGTAGTTTTCTCACGGCTTACAGGAGTGCAGGTTATAGCTTCTAACTATGCCGGGACTACAGTGGAATTTACCAAAGGATACATCAAATTAGGCGAAAAAAAGGCGGAAGTCATCGACGTGCCCGGAACCTACTCCATTGAGCCAACCTGCAAAGCTGAAGAAGTGGCTGTATCAATGCTCGAAGACGCTATATCGGAAAATAAAGATGGGAATATTGTAATTAACGTTATAGACGCTACCAATCTTGAAAGAAACCTTAATCTTACCCTTCAACTGCTTAAAAAAAATATTCCTGTAATTATTGCTCTTAATCTTTGGGATGAGACAAAGCATACAGGTATTTCGATAGATAAAGAAAAACTTGAAAAAATTTTGGGCGTTCCGGTTGTTCCAACCTGCGCCATAAGCGGCGAGGGTATAAAGGAATTGGTATCAAGACTTCCCCAGGCAAAAGCGAAAACTTTTGACTACGCTGAAGAAGAACGCTGGCACGAACTCGGAAACATTATTGAACAGGTGCAGAAGGTTACCCATCGTCATCACACTTTTTTGGAAAGATTAGGGGACGCTTCACTGCAGCCTGTAACAGGTATCCCCATTGCGCTTATACTTATTTATTTAATGTTTACGATTATCAGATTCATCGGCGAGGGCCTCATCGCTTATCTTTTTGAACCCCTGTTTGAAAAATTATGGGCGCCGGTGATGATGAAGCTTTCAGTTGTTTTGGGCTCCGAAGGTTTTATTCACAACATATTGATCGGGAAATTGGTTGGGGGAGAAATTAATTTTGTGGAGTCGCTCGGGCTTTTGACAACAGGGCTTTTCGTCCCTATTGCCATGGTTCTTCCCTATGTCCTCGCTTTTTACTTAGTGTTAAGTTTTGTAGAAGATTCCGGTTATTTGCCCCGTTTGGGCGTTTTGGTTGATACCCTAATGCACCGGCTTGGTTTACATGGTTTGGCTATCATTCCGATGATGTTAGGGTTGGGCTGTAATGTCCCCGGCGCTTTAGCCACCAGAGTGATGGAAACAAGGCGTGAAAGGTTTATCGGCGCTACCATGATGGCAATCGCTGTACCCTGCATGGCGCAGATAGCCATGATCGCAGGATTAATCGGCAAGCATGGGGCAAAAGGATTGGGCCTGGTTTTTGGAACTTTATTCTTAGTCTGGGTAGCCCTCGGAATCTTGTTGAACGCGACTATAAAAGGGTACAGCCCTGAAATATTTGTAGAGATTCCACCATATCGCATCCCAAGCTTAACAACCCTTATGAAAAAATTGTGGATGAGAACCAGGTGGTTTTTACAGGAGGCTATTCCTTATGTACTTCTTGGCGTTTTGATAGTTAATATCCTTTACTCGCTGAGAATTATAGAATTTATCGGCGAGTTAACCGCTCCGGTGGTAACCGGAATTCTTGGACTTCCAAAAGAGGCTGTCGGCGCCCTTATAATTGGATTCCTGCGTAAGGATGTTGCCGTGGGCATGCTTTCACCCCTTGGTTTGACATTAAAGCAGCTCGTAGTTGCATGCGTAGTTTTAGCCATGTACTTCCCCTGCGTGGCAACCTTTGCAGTAATGATCAAAGAATTGGGGGCGTTGGACATGATTAAATCCGCCGGCATTATGATCGCTTCAGCGCTGCTTGTTGGGGGAGCGCTCAATCTTTTACTTTAATTATATCCGGGTAGATTATTAAAGAAATTAAAACTAAAATGCGGTATGTCTGATGAATTTTATCGGTTTAACGTTGGGCGTCATTATGGTGTTGGTAATTGGATTAAGTCACATTTTGATTATCAAAGGCGAGTATTATTGGGGGACAAAATGGTGGCTATGTCTAATGGCGGCGGGTCTCGCTTTTTTAGTTGCTTCTCTGTTAGTGAAAAGTAATCTTTTATCCGGCGCTTTCGGTATCATAAGCTTCTGTATGTTTTGGGGCGTTCAGGAGTTATTTAAACAAAAGCAAAGAGTAGAAAAGGGGTGGTTTCCTAAGAATCCCAAAAGAAAAGAATAGTGATAGTGAGAGAGAAAGATAGGCGAATAGACTGATAGACTGAAATTTTTATTGTTGTGTATATTGCCGGAGCAAATTTTTATGACTGTATATTGAAAATGAAAATCAATATCAATAATAATAATGAAACAAAGAATTAGAGGAGGTTACAAATGATTAAGAATCAAGCTGCTTTTCTAGGATTAACGTTCATTTTTACGATGGGCTTTTATATTAATTCCGCTTATTCTCAAGCTGCCGAATTAACCGGCAGAGACGTTATGCTCAAAGTCGATAGCAGGCCCGACGGCGATGATCGCAAAAGCGTAATGCACATGACATTGATCAACAAAAGAGGCAGAACCAGGGAACGCACCGTTTTATCCTATCAAAAGGATTATGGAAAAGATACAAAAGTAATTATGTATTTCCAAAAACCGGCGGATGTTAAGGGAACAGGTTTTTTATCCTGGGAATACGACGACCCTTCAAAAGATGACGACCGATGGCTTTATCTACCGGCATTAAAAAAAGTCAGACGAATTTCAGGTTCTTCTGAAAACGACTATTTCATGGGCACCGATTTTACCTACGACGATATGGGCGGCCGCTCCGTGGATGAAGATATCCATGAACTGCTCCGTGAAGAAGAAGTTGTCGGCGTTAAATGCTGGGTTGTCGAATCCGCGCCCAAAGATAAAGATTATATGTATTCTAAGACGATTAAATGGATCAGGCAGGATTCATACGTCGCAGCGAAAGCGGAATACTATGATAAAATGGGTTCATTAATGAAAATCCTTACCATGTCGGATGTGCGTAAG
>JAUXGF010000224.1 GCA_030622395.1 Calditrichaceae bacterium | reverse complement strand
GCATCCGAAACCGAGGCATTACCGGATAGTTGTTTTAACGCTTGATTGTAATCTAAATATTTGTTTAATTTACACATTATGGCATTAGCTTATGGTTTTATAGAAACAAGAGGTTTGGTCGCCGCGGTGGAAGCTGCCGACGCTATGCTAAAAGCGGCTAAAGTGCGCTTGATAGCAAAACAAAAAGTCGGTTCGGCAATAGTAACAGTAATCGTGCAGGGAGATCTTGACGCCTGTCAGGCTGCTGTTGACGCTGGCGCCGCCGCCGCTGAACGGATTGGGGAATTAGTTTCGACGCACGTTATTCCCCGTCCTTATGATGACGTAATAAAACTGGTAAACAAATTTGATAAAAGCGAAAAAAAACGAATCAATAAAAATAAGCAAGCTGCAAAACCCGCCCCAAAAACAATCATAACTAAAAATAAATCTAAAGATGACCGCCAACAATTAATCGAATTATTCAGCAGGCAATCAAAAGGCGTAACCCTCCAGCAGATAGCTGAAGTTTTAGGCAAAAGTACAGCGGACGCTCGTTTATTAGTTAAAAAGATGATGGATGAAAACATTATCGAAAAAGTCCGCCGGCATTATTTTCTTGTTCAGCGCGGAGAGAAGTAAATGAAGTTCATTGTAATGATTAACAATAAAGGCGGAGTTGGTAAAACCACCAGCTCTGTTAACCTTGCCGCCTGCTTTGCCAAGCTGGGAAAGCAATGTCTTCTCGTCGACCTCGACCCTTCAGCCAGCGCTTCTATACATCTGGGTTTTGATAAATCTAATCAGGCGCATCAAACGCTGTGTGATTTTTTACTTTCATCAGATCGAAAATTAAATGATTATATTTATCCGACCGTACAGCAGGGTCTTTTTTGTTTACCGTCCGAACCGGCTTTAAGTGATTTTTACGATGAAATTCAGCGGGAAGAGCAGGTTGATTTTTTCCTAAAGCGCAGTCTTTTCTCTAAAAAATATTCGATTGTATTATTTGACAGTCCGCCTAATATGGGGAATTTAGCCTTGAATGCCTTAGCTATCGCCGACTATGCTTTGGTGCCTGTCCAAACTCAGTATCTGGCTTTATCGGGTCTGGATTTAACGGTAAAACTTCTTGATAAAGCAAAACGCCATTTAAATTCAAGCTTAGAAACTCTCGGCTATTTTGGAACGCAATTTGACCGCCGGACAAACGTGGCAAAATTTGTTTTAAATGAACTTCAAGACCGCTTTGGCAAAAAAATGTTTAAAACTGTAATCGGGGTTAACAGCAAGCTCATTGAAGCCTATCATGCGCAAAAACCTATTAACTCATATTTCCCCTCAGCGCGCGGTGCAAAAGAATATGGACAATTAGCTGAGGAAATTTTACAGAGAATGAAATAAAGAATTGGAGTGATGAAGAATTGGAGTGATGGAGTACCGGAGTAATGGAGTAATGGGAAGAAAGGAATTGTGAATAATTGAATTGTTGAATTGATGGAATGGAGAAGAATCCCGAATGTTCGGGGTGGAGTAATGGGGTAGTGTAATAGTGAAATGGGGGTTGCCCTGAACAAGAACAATAAAATATCAACCCGATTAATCGGAATTGAATTATAAAATCATATAGTTAAAACATGAAAAAACTTATTTCAAGCTTAGTTATTAAACAAGCGCATAAAGACGGTAAAAAAGAAATCCTGGCGCCAATGAGAACGACCATAATTACTCCTGAAGCCAGAACGGTCGCTAAAGAACTTGGAATTAAATTAGTAGATTCATTAACCCCGGACGAACAGTCCGCTAAATCTAAAGATTTTACTATTGATGAAAAACTGGTGCGGGTGGTTACTGAAAAAGTTATAGAAAAATTACCGCCTGAAAAACGCAATGTTGAAAACGTAAAAAATGTTGTAAATCAAGTAATTACCAAATATAGTAAAGGCAATGTGGATGATTAAAATATTTATACGATTTCTGGATAGCCACAAAGGCACTAAGGCACAAAGTAAAAGAACAGAGTAAATAGTGCCTGAACGAAAACTAGCCAAAACCGTCATTTCGATCCCGATTTATCGGGAGAGAAATCTTACACCCCCCGGGATTATTAAAGTTACAGATTTCTCCCTTCGGTCGAAATGACAAAAAAGCGCTTTTCCGTTCAGACACTAAATATACTGAAATTGTCTTTAGGTCATTAAGCCGTTTGTCCTGAATCGGGACGTTGTTAATAGTAATTCTGTGAGTATGGAATTTTTTTTGAATATCAGGCTAATTCAGTTTTTGTTCAGCCGTGTAATACATGAATGACATTGCGGCTCTATGCTGATTTAATTATGGAAATTATTGAAAAATTTACCTGGCGCTGCCGGAAAAATCCTAAGAAAATCTTATTTCCGGATGCTTTAGATGAACGCGTTATAAAAGCTGCGCGTTATTTGTGTGATAAAAATCTGGCTGTCCCGATATTGTTAGGCGGTCCTATAGAAGTCCGCGAATTTGCGGAGCGGGCAGGTCTCTCTACAAGGGGTATTAAAATTCATTGTCCGCTCCATGATAAAAATTACGATAAATATGCGGAAGATTTTTATCAATTAAACAAACAACGGAAGATTACAAAATACGACGCCCTGGAAATAATGCGTAATTCCTTGTACTTTGCCGCTATGATGCTTCGGAACGGCGGCGCGGATATTTGTATTGCCGGTAATCTTTCACCTGCATCCGAAGCGCTGGAAGCCGCTGTTCAGATAATCGGCGCGCAGGAAGAGAATAAAACCATTTCCAGTTTTTTGCTGATGTCGCCGCCGGACGGACAGAGCGTATCTGTCTTTTCCGATTGTAATATGATTGCTGCGCCGACTCTTGAGCAGCTTTGTGATATTGCTTTAAGCGCGTCTGAAAATTATCAAAAACTAACCGGGCGGGAAGCCAGGGCCGCTATGCTTTCATTTTCAACCAAAGGCAGCGCCAAGCATCCTATGTCGGAAAAAGCGCGGCGGGCGGCGGAAATAGCTAAAGAAAAAAATCCGTCTTTAATAATAGACGGCGATTTACAATTCGACGCCGCTGTTTTGCCTGAAGTGGCGAATAAAAAAGCGCCGAACAGCGAAGTGGGAGGAAAAGCAAATGTATTTATCTTCCCTTCGCTTAACGCCGGAAATATAGGATATCAAATTGCCGAGCGCTTAGGCGGCTGGCAAGCATTGGGTCCCTTTATTCAGGGATTAAAAAAACCGATGCATAATCTTTCCCACGCATGCACTGTTGAGGATATTATTAATATGTCAATCGCCGCCTCATGTATGGCGTAGGAGACAAAAAAGATAGAAACCAATCCGCGCGGGTTATTTTGTTGTATAGTCCGAATGGTCGCATAACCGTCAACTTAAGAGTAGAATTATTGAATTGCCACGAGATTTATCTCGTGGATTGAGAATTGTCTAACTTTTATCGGGGTTTTAACCCCTGCTCTTAAAATATTCGGGGTTGAAACCCCAAAATAGTGCCAGATATTTCAGTATCCACGACCTAAAGGTCGTGGCAATTCAAAAAGCAACCACAAGTTGTGTTAAGTTGACGGCTATGCGAACCGTCGGGATGAGATTTATTATTTCCGGTTTATCCGGCTTATGTTGTTTTTTGTTTAGATATAAATTATTTTTTTTCTTATACGAGAAATTTTACTATTTAAGTTAAAAAGGAGAACGCTATGATGGAAGCCTTAGGTATGATTGAAACAAAAGGTCTGGTTGGCTTAATTGAAGCTTCGGACGCTATGGTAAAAGCGGCTCGGGTTAAATTAGTAGCCTATCAGCAAATTGGCGGCGGATATGTAACTGCGCTTGTACGCGGCGATGTCGCGGCATGTAAAGCGGCTACCGACGCCGGAGCCGCCGCTGCGGAAAGAGTGGGCGAATTAGTTTCCGTCCATGTTATTCCGCGTCCGCACAGTGATCTCGAAAGTGTTTTTCCAATTAAGCTCGAGGGAAAACTTTAATATAGAAAGACCTCAAAAGTTTTCCCAAGCCTTTGAGGTCTGAAAAGGTCTACAAAGGAATTAAACTATGGATTTAACAACGCAAGAAATTGCGCGCATTGTAGATTCTGTGACCAAAAGACTGGATAAAAGCTTATCCGATTCGAGTGGAGACAAATTACCCGCCGGCGTTTTTGCAACGCTTGATGAGGCGGTAGAAGCTGCGGCTTTGGCGCAAAAGCAGATTGGTAGTTTAGAATTTCGCGGCAAGGTGATTCAGGCTATGCGAAAGGCGGGAGTTAAATACGCTCGCGAACTGGCAGAGGCGGCGGTAAAAGAAACAGGCATGGGACGCGTTGAAGATAAAACACAAAAAAACATTTCCCAGGCGGAAAAAACGCCCGGAGTTGAAGATTTACACCCGGAAGCTCTTTCTGGCGACCACGGTTTAACGCTCACTGAAAAAGCCGCTTGGGGAGTTATTGCTTCTGTAACTCCTTCAACTAATCCCGCTGCGACAATCATTAATAATTCTATTAGTATGGCTGCCGCAGGGAACGCTGTAGTATTTGCCCCGCATCCCGCCGCAAAGATGACTTCACAACGGACTATCGGCGCGCTCAATGAAGCTGTTGAATCAATAGGCGGCCCCAGAAATTTACTTACTACGGTTGCAGATCCTTCAATCGAAACCGCCCAAAAGCTTTTTAGATATCCGGGAATTAACCTGTTAGTGGTTACCGGCGGCGAGGCGGTTATTGAGGCGGCGCGTAAATCGACTAATAAGCGGCTGATGGCGGCAGGCGCCGGCAACCCTCCGGTAGTGGTAGACGAAACCGCAGATATTCCCAAAGCCGCTAAGGATATTGTCTGGGGAGCTTCATTTGATAACAATATAATTTGCGCAGATGAAAAAGAGATCATTGCCGTTGACAGCATTACCGATCAATTAAAACAGGAAATGGCAAAATGCCGGGCTGTTGAAATAACCGCCTCTCAGGCTGAAGACCTGGCAAAGAGTATTTTACAAAACTATCCCGGACCAAATCCTGAGATAAACCGTAAATGGATCGGGCGTGACGCAGCTTTATTGGCTGGCGAGATCGGAGTAAATGTCCCTGACGATACCAGGCTTTTATTTGTTGAAACAGATAAAAACCATCCCTTTGCCAAGCTTGAATTGATGATGCCGGTTATCTCTGTGATACGCGCCTCGGACGCCGGCGCAGCTATCGATACGGCAATAGAATTGGAACGCGGTTTATGTCATACTGCGGCGATGCACTCTAAAAATATTGACAACATGCACCGCATGGCTAATGAAATCAACACCAGCATTTTTGTTAAAAACGGGCCATGCCTTGCCGGATTGGGTTTTGGAGGCGAGGGCTGGACGTCTATGAGCATCACTACGCCGACCGGCGAGGGGGTTACTTCAGCTAAAACTTTTGTACGCCTGCGCCGCTGTGTTATTGTCGATCATTTTAGAATTGTTTAATGAAATATCGCTAATAGATTATGATCCATCAGAATTAAAATCTGAATTAGATAGATTTAATCGATGATTATTGGTAGAACAGTGAAGGGATGAAATATTAAGACCCACCCCTAACCCCTCCCAAGAGG
>JAUXGF010000064.1 GCA_030622395.1 Calditrichaceae bacterium | reverse complement strand
TGCATATATAAAAAGAGATATCTATAATTTTTATATCATACTCGAAGATTTCCCGCCAGAATAATTTTTCTACTTTTATATCCAGATCAACTTCTTCTTTTAGTTCCCGTATCAACGCTTGTTCGGGCAGTTCATTCTTTTCAATTCTGCCGCCGGGGAATTCCCATAAGCCGCCTAAATGGAATTGCGCCGGGCGTTTAGTAATTAGTATCTCATTCTTATCATTGTAAAGTAGTGCCGCTGTAACTTTGTAAAATTTTTTGTGCATTAGTTGTTTTTTCAAATATTGTAAAGTTATAAGTTTTAATATAAATACTCATCTCTTTATAAAAAAGGAGATTCAAACAATTATGATTTTCTACATTTGTTCTAACAGCTTAATTAGAATTTAATTTCTTTAATCAGGCTAATTATATAAAGTGTTATTTTTAAGCCTTAAAAAAATAATATGCATTTATAGTCGTTATCTTGCAATATATAAAAATATCAATTAGATTTTTATAAAAAAGGATTATTGATTTGAAAAAATTTATTACAATATTATTTATCCTGAGCCATTTTTGCTTTGGGCAAACCTTTTCAGAAACAAAACGTTTTGGCTGTTCAGGCAGTGAACCCGGTCAGTTTAATAGACCGATGGCTTTGGATATATCCAAAGACGGCGCGCTTTATGTGGTTGATACCGGAAATAACCGCATTCAGCTTTTTGATTTAAGCGGACAATTTATTAAATCAATCGGCGGATTTGGGTTTGAAAACGATCAGTTTGACCAGCCGAAAGATATCTGGACGCGCTCGCTGGTTAATATTTATGTTTCTGATTACAACAATCAACGGTTGCAGCGTTACGACCGGAACATGAATTTTATTTCCTCGTTAGTAACCGACGACAGCAATGACCCTGATTTCCAGTTTAATGAAGCCGCAAGCTGCGCAATCAATTCACAAAATGATTTATTCCTTTTGGACCGCGGTGAAAATAAGATTATTAAGTTTAATAGAAACGATGAGCCAGAGCGTTATTTCGGAACCTATGAATCCGGTAAAGGCGAATTAGAACAACCTGTTCAGTTAGATATTTTACCGGGCAGCCGCTTAATTGTGTCTGACATTTCCCGCCGTTCGATTATGGTATATGATTTTTTCGGTAACTATTTAATAGAAATCTCTACGTCTTCATTTAAGACGCCCCGCGGTATAGCCGTTTCGGATGATGGACGGATTTTTGTCGCTGACGCCGATGCGGCAAAGATATTTATCATATCGGCTGATTTTAAAAATGTGTCGGAATTAAAACTCAATTTGAGT
Organism: Calditrichaceae bacterium; assembly: GCA_030622395.1. GTDB lineage: Bacteria > Calditrichota > Calditrichia > Calditrichales > Calditrichaceae > JAUXGF01. The sequence goes on along the minus strand of JAUXGF010000064.1, from coordinate 8,496 downwards.
AAACCCTTAAAGCAGCCAATGGATTTGGCAATCCGCTGTAAGATAAGGAAAGAGAAAAAACATTCCCTTTTATATATTATTGATGATAACGAAATTATAATCGGAAAATTAATAGAGCCGGAGCGGGAAGAGTAGAAGAATTGGAATAATGAATTGATGAATTGTTGGAAGAATGGAGTAATGGGAAGAATGGAATGGGGAAGGTCGGTGTAGCTGCGCCTCATGGCGGGATATTTGAAAGAATTGGGGTTTTGAGTATAACCACGAAACGCACAAAAAACTTATTGTAAATATACTGAAATAGTCCCGAACAGTCGGGGCTGTTCCGGTATAACAGACTAATGTATCTATTCAACGGGATTCGGCTAAAATTAAATTGTGTTTTTATTTTTGATCTCCTCTGTCTCGGAAAGGTTATGCGCAAATTATTTATACTAAATTTAAATTTTACAGTGAAAAATGTCAGCGGCAAATTTTTATTAACCTGTTATTTCATCATACTCATATTATCCCTAAAAAGTGGAATGTCCCAAACCTATATCCATCCCTATCGCTGGCAGGTGGACAGCCTTATCGTAAACCAACAACCGCAGTTTATATTTAATTTTCCCGAAACGCACCGCCCGCTATGGCAGTCTTTACAAATATACAGAAACAGTCAGGCGCAGCAAGCGGAAATAGATTACCGCTTCCAAACAAAAGAAAGGACAATCGAATTTTTCCCGCCCCTTTCAGACTCCGATAGTTTAAGGATTATTTACAGACGTCTGCCTTTTAATTTGCGCCGCCAATATGTCTTATTCAAAAAGGACACATTAAGGCGGCAGGATAAGCAGGACAGTTCAAAAACAGCGGAAAGCTCTGTCCGCTTGCGGCAAATAAATTTTGAGAATCCTTTTACTAATTTGAATACAGGTTTGCAAACCAGCGGCAGTATAATGCGCGGCGTTCAGATCGGCACAAATCGTGATTTAACTTTAAACTCCGGACTGAATTTGGAGCTGTCCGGCAAATTAACCGACAATGTGGAAATTGCCGCCGCGTTAACCGATGAGGCTACGCCCATTCAACCGGAAGGCAATACCCAAACCCTCGAAGAAGTGGATAAGGTATTCGTTCAATTCAGAAGTCCTTATGTGCAGGGGACGGTCGGCGATTTTAATCTAAAATACGATCAATCGCAGTTTGCCAATCTTACCCGCAAATTGCAGGGCATAACCTTGTTGGGCAGTTATAAGTCGACTTTCATAGGCGCGACTATTGCTGCGACGCGGGGCTTTTTTAACCATGTTTCCTTTATCGGACAGGAGGGCAATCAGGGGCCATATCAATTAACAGGCAAAAACGGGGAGCGGGATATTATTGTGCTGGCAGGAACGGAGCGTGTTTGGGTTAACGGCAAAAAAATGATACGCGGTGAAAGCAACGATTACGTGATTGAATATGGAAACGGTCAGATAACTTTTACTAATAAACGATTGATTACCAGTGAATCACGTCTCGAAGTTGATTTTGAATACTTCCCGGCTATCCAAAAATATAACCGCAATGTTTACAGCGCGGCAGCCGGCGGCTCACTGGCAGACGGGAAATTAAAACTAAATCTTCGCTGCTACCGTGAAGCTGATGATCCGAGACAGGTATTGGAAGAAGGCGGAGCGGTCGGCGATCAGGAAAAAGATATTTTAAAAGCTGCCGGCGACAACCCCTTAAATGCATATATACCAGGGGAAACTTATGTGGGCGACAGCCTGGGAACATATATTAAACTTGACACTGTGAACAGCGCCAATGATTCCGTTTCTTATTATAAATATGCCGGAAAAAAGCAGGGAGACTACTCTGTTTCATTTTCTTATGTGGGTAAAGGAAAAGGCGACTACATGCGCGACCGTCTCGGCGTCTATTACTGGAAGGATAATAAGGCGGGCGATTATATGCCGATCCGCTTACTGCCCTTGCCGTCAACGCACGACCTGGCTGATTTTCAAATGGAGTGGCGTCCTTCGCAAAATTATAACATTAACGCCGAGTTTGCCGTTACTCGATTAGATCAAAACACGTTTTCTTCACTGGATGACGGCGACAACCAGGGCGGCGCTTTGCAGTTAAATGCGGAAATGAATAATGTGCCGCTGCAAATAAAATCCATCAATTTAGGAAAACTAAGTTTAAATCTGAACACTCGTTATATAGAAAATACCTTTCAGGCGGTTGATCGTTTTAATCAGCCCGATTACCAGCGTTACTGGAATGTATTGCAGCAAGTTCAAAATGAAAACGAAGAATTAAGTTTGCAAATTAAGGGAAACTATCAACCCGTAACTTCGCTTAGACTTTCGGGAAATGCCGGCAGAATGGATAAATTGGGTTTTAGTTCCGAGCGTTATTCCGGGCAGATTGATTTTGATAATAGTAAATTTTTTAAGAGTATGGCAAAATATGAATATATTGGCGGCAAGGTTGAAAAAAGTAATATTAAAAATGATTGGAAACGTTATTACGCTGATATTCAAAAGAATGTATGGAAATTCCAGCCGCAATTAATGTATGATTCTGAGATTAGAAAAAATCGTTTTTTTAATCAATTGACCGGTTTTAAATTTGATGATCTCGGCGGAAAGTTAGGGCTTTTTAAATGGCGTTATTTAAACGGTTACGCCCAATTAAACCGGCGCTTTGATTATGTGTACGATTATAATACGCCGGGCAGGCTTTTGCATCAGGCGATATCTAATACCAAACGTTTAAATTTAATTTTACAGAATTATCAGGAAACATCCGCCAGTTTACTTATCGTACAGCGGGATAAAGATTATACTTCGCAGTTTGAGAATATTAAAATTGATACGCTTAAACTTCTATATGCCGACGCCAGCGTTCAGGATACAGTCTGGCAGGACCGCAAGACCAATTTGGCGGAATTAAATCTGAGCCATTCGCACTGGAAAAAAGCTCTTAATGTTAGTTTACAATACCGCATTTCTACCGAGCAGACAGCGTTAAAGGAAAAAATATATCTGGACGTCGGCGAGGGTCGCGGCAATTTACGCTACGATGAAGACTTGAAGGAATACATTCCCGATGCAGACGGTAAATATATCCTGTATATTCTGCCTTCAGGCAAGTTTGAACCTGTAGCCGATTTACAGTCAGCGCTGCGAATTAGATTTGATCCGGGCAAATACTGGCGAAAACCGAATAGCGGCTTTCAAAATTTCTTATCAAAATTAAGCGGCGAATCTTATTTTAGAGTAGAAGAAAAAACCAAGGAATCTGATATGCGTTCTATTTATTTCCTTAATCTCTCTAAATTTCAAAAAGGTCAGACAATACGGGGAAGCATTCAATTCAATCAGGATTTATATATTATGCGCCGCAATAGAAAACTGTCTTTCAGGCTGCGCTACCGCTATCGTGACAGCCGGTTTAATCAATATCTCGATCCAAATGAAAATGAAGACCGCTTATCGACTGAAAAAGCAGTGAGGGCAGACTGGCGTATAACGCCTAAAATAAAAAGCCAATCGGAAATCAGACAAAAAATAACTTTGCGTGAAAGTAAAGCCAATACATTGCGCAATCGTGATATTACCGGTTATTATTATGATCAAAAATTTTCTTATCGTCCGGCGTCGCGCTGGGAAATTGGCCTGGAATCTCAGTTTGGATTGGAAAATAATGATATAGAAACATACCCTTTGCGTTTATGGTATGACGCATTAAAAGGCAGGATTAATTTTTCGTTGCCGGGCAAAGGAAGGGTAAGCGCGCAATATGAATACCAGGTTGTAAAGCCGGTGGAAAATCCGTTCGATCTTTCTATCCCTTATGAAATGGCGCAGGGCAAAAAGGAGGGTATATCTAAATTGTGGAATGTGCGCGCTGAATATACAGTGGCGAAAAATATATTGTTTACGCTTTTTTATTCCGGCAGGGATGAAGCCCATTATGAAAAGATAATCCACACAGGGCAGGCGGAGATTAGGGCATTTTTTTAGCAAGTAAATTGATTGTTGGTTGGAGCAGAGCGGAGAGTCCCGAATGTTCTCATAAGCGTCAACTTAACAAATATGTCTGTGTGTGGATAACTTTGTCCCGTCCCGCAGGGAGGCTGTGCCTAGGGACATTTGATAATAGCCCAGAGATTCATCTCTGGGAATGATATACATTTTAAATATAAGTCCCGTAGGGACGATTGATACACAGCAAATTTGATAATATTTATCAGTTTTGTAGGTTTCAACCGTCCCTTAGGGACTAATTGAACTATTGTATATCTCTTCCCCACCAATAAATTGGTGGGCTATTTTCTATCGTCCCTAACGGGACTACATTCCAGCAATATTTTAAAATAACCTATATACCAGACAATTTGTTGGCTCCTTAAATTGACACCTGTGCGTTTTTGCTGGGACGCTTGATACTGGATGCCGGTTGGGAAATGGATGTTTGGGGTTAGCGGGATAATTTGTATTTATTTAATCTGTAAAATATTTGTTGTTTACTGTTTTTAAATATTATATTGTAATACGGAAATTACGAATTATGAATTATGAATTGGGAACTTTGGATTAGGTTTATAAATTGGTGATAAAAATTTTACATATTGAATTATTCATTCCCGAAAAACCGGGATGCCACAAAGTCGCCGCCCCGATTAATCGGAATGCAAGCAAGACACGAAGAAACAACAAAATAGAAGTTGTTTCAATTTCCGGATAATATTCTTATTCATAGTTTTTTCTTCTTTGTGCCTTTGTGTCTTCGTTGCGAAAGGATTTTTCAAAACACAAAAACATCCCGAATCGTTGGGATAACAATTAATACTATTTAAGGAGTAATTATGAGCGCAGAAATTAGTAAAAAAAAATTAGAGACCTGGGCAAATTACCTGCTGGACTATTCCCTGGGCGGAGTAAAGGAAGATGATGTAATAATGATTAAAGGCGAGCATATTACCTGGCCTTTAATGTCAGCGCTGCAGGACAAAATATTTTCAGCCGGCGGAATAGCAGACGTCAATATTGTAGCCCCGGATAATGACCGCGGCAAGGTGTGGGGCGCTTCCATGGCGCGGCATGGTTCCGTAAAACAAATCGAGCGCTCTCCCCAATGGCATGAGGATCGTTATAAAGCCATGACTAAATATATTGAAATATTGGGCGCCGAAGATCCAACTCAATATGCCGACACCCCCGATGAGACAGCTCAGGCTATTATGCGCGTCGACGAACCGGCTAAAACGATCCGCCTGTTGAAACCATGGGTTTTAACTCTTTTCCCCACGCAGGGCTTTGCCGATATGGAAGAGATGACTTTAGAGAAATACGCCGGAGTAGTGGTCAACGCTTCTATGGTTGATCCGCGTTTATTGGACGATGTGGAAGAAGATATTTTTCAGGTAATGAATAAAAGCAAGCATGTGCGTATTCAAACGGCATGTCCGAAAACAGGCAAAACGCTGGAACTAACTATGGATATCGGCGAACGAAATGTAGTCAAGTGCACAGGCAAGAGAAACTTCCCTGATGGCGAAGTATTTACCAGCCCTAATACAAGCACGGTTGAAGGTGAAATTTTTGTGGATTTACCCGTCTCTTTTACAGGTCAGACAATCAAGGGTATCTATTTAAAATTCGAGGGCGGAAAGATTGTTGAGTATACGGCTGACCAGGGTTTCGGGGCATTGCAAAAAATTATCGAAACAGATGAAGGCTCGCATCGGCTTGGCGAGGTGGCTTTGGGTATGAATAACGGTATCGAAGAAGTATTAAAGCATCCTTTATTTGTGGAAAAAGTAGGCGGCACTATGCACATTGCTATCGGCGCCAGCTATCCGGAATGTTATGTTGCCGATCCCGCTTCTGAAGAAGGTCAAAAACAAAGCGACGTCTTTTTTGAACAGGGCAAACTAAACCGCTCCGCCCAGCATGTGGATATTGTAACAGATTTCCGCCCGGGCGGTTCCGGACGCGCTGTTTATCTTGACGACGTTAAGTTGGAAATTAAAGATAATATCTGGGTAGTTCCTGAAGAACATAAAGTGAAAAGCGGCGGCGGTTCTGATTCCCGTTGGTAATGTATAATAATATTATTATACCGCTTAAATACAAATCTAAAAAAAGGAAAACTATAATGAATAATATTGATAAGAAAGGTCAAAAATTTGTTGAGTTTCCTATTACTGAAGGTTCAGTCCGTTTAACATATATAAAAAAGGGTTGGGATAATGATCCTTCAATTAGAATTCAAATTAAAGATGAAAAAGGTCATCTACGACAAGGGCCGGAAATACCCATCAAATTTTTTGGGAATATTTTTAGCTCTACGCTTGAACTAATAACAAAAGTAGATAAATAATATAAAGGAAAATTTTACAATGAAGTTCTTAACTTCTCTGATAATAATTCTCTTAATCATAAGTTGCTCTTCTTTAGATAGACTTAAACAATCTCAACAATCTAAAAATTCTGCACTAAATAGTAAGTATGAAATTTATTATTACAATAAATCAGGTGTTCGGATTCAAAGCTCTAATTCGGATTCTCTTGTAATTCCATTATCTTCATATTTGGTCGATCATAAAATTTCCCCCGATAAAAATAAAATAGCTATTGCTTACACAGAATCAGACTCTCAGAAATTGGTGATTATTAACACAAAAACGAAAAAATTGTGGCCCATCAAAAGCATTATTTCAAATTATCATTTTACTTTTGAATGGTCTCTTGATAGTAAGAACCTTGGTGTTGGTTATTATTCTGAAAAAAAAGTAGGAAATAAGTTTTTTCCTGATAAAGGTGAAATTTTCATTTCAACTTATGATGTTCAAAAGGAGATAAATATTGGTTGCAAAGTTTCAAAAATATTTATTCATTGGCTAAAAGATGAAATAATTATTGTTAGCGATGGTAAAAAATACTATGGGGTTAATCCAGAAGATTGTAAAACCATATTTTCATTTTCTGTTTCTGATAAAAGGAAAATATCATTTTCTCCTGATGGAAAGAAAGTTTTTTATACCAAATACACTTCTGTTTATTCTACGAGCTCAAATCGTAATATAAATGTTCCAGAATTATATCTTGCTGATTTTAATGGTAAAAATCAGAAAAAAATCATTGATTATAAATATGAACCCCAAAATATTAGATGGGCACCTAATAGCAATGAAATTATTTGTGATGTAAAATCTCAAGAATGGACGGATATCAGACATATTTGCACATATAGTTTAACTTTAGATAATGCTTCATTTAATGTTAAAGAAGATTTTCTTGGATTACCTAAAAGCAATAAACCGTTTTATTCACCAGACGGCAAAAAAATTGCATATGAAAAGTCATATAAAAGGGGTAACTCATATCAATTCTGGTTTGTTTATCAAAATGTTGTCGAATATCCGAAGTTAAATAAAACAGTAACAATTTCTGAAATAATAACACAACCAAATTCCACTTCAAATCAAATTCAGCCAGCGGGTAGTATTAGTGGATGGATTGACAATGATAATATTTTATATCAATCTGTAAGATGGTCAAAAATATATAACTTAAGAAATAAAGGAAAGTACACTATTTCTCCTGACAAAACGCCAATATTTATTAAAGAAATCAAATAACTTTAAACGCGGTATAATATAAAATCAATTAAGGTGAATTTGCCACGTGGAGCATGATATAAAGGTTCGAAATTTTCATAGTGACAAATCACCTTATCGCAAATCGTTATTAAGTCATTAAGTCATTAGTAGTCATTTGGCTTCGCCGTCATTAAGAGTCGTTGTGGTTATTAAATGACAAATATATGACCCTTTATGACGATCACGAAGGGAGCGCCTGACTATTAATGACAGCGCAGCAAATTACAATAATGAATAATCCTTCATTGTAGGTCAACCATGTCTATAGAAGAATCAATTGAAAAAGCCGCCGCCATAGTCCAAAACTCCGACGCTATTCTCATCACCGCCGGAGCGGGCATCGGCGTTGATTCCGGTCTGCCGGATTTCAGAGGTACGCAGGGTTTCTGGAAAGCTTACCCTCCAATTGCAAAGTTAGGCATATCATTCAGCGAAATGGCTAACCCAATGTGGTTTGATCAAAATCCAAAATTAGCCTGGGCTTTTTACGGGCACAGGCTTAATTTATACAGAAGGATAACGCCGCATAAAGGGTTTTCCCAACTGCTTGAAACTGCCGAAAATAAAAAGGGCGGTTATTTTGTTTTTACGTCTAACGTGGACGGACAATTTCAAAAAGCCGGGTTTGACGAGAATAGAATAGAAGAGTGTCACGGTTCGATTCATCATTTCCAGTGCGCCAGCCCATGCGGTAATGAAATTTGGGATGCAGGCAAGATTGAGGTTGAGGTTGACGAAGAAATTTTTGAAGCGCAGGAACCGCTGCCTCGCTGTAAAAATTGCAGCGGCGTTGCTCGTCCAAATATTTTAATGTTCGGCGATTGGTCATGGATTGAGCGCCGGTCGCGTAT
>JAUXGF010000174.1 GCA_030622395.1 Calditrichaceae bacterium | reverse complement strand
GATGAAAGCGCTGCTGCAACGAATATCCGAAGCATCGGTTACAGTTGACGGCAAAATCACCGGCAGGATAGGGAAGGGGCTGCTATTGTTAATTGGAATTGCCGAAACCGATCAAATTAAAGATATTGATTTTGTAGCTGATAAATGCGTAAATTTACGTATTTTTGAAGACGATGAGAATAAAATGAATAAATCGCTGTTAGATGCAGGCGGTGAAATTTTGGCAATTTCTCAATTTACTCTGCTTGGCGATACAAAAAAAGGACGCCGTCCCAGTTTCATCGAAGCTGCCGAGCCGGAAAAAGGAAAATTGTTTTACGATAAATTTATTGAACGGCTTAGATCTTATAACATTAAAGTTGAATGCGGCATATTTGGGGCAATGATGAATGTAAAATCAATAAATTACGGCCCGGTGACTTTAATGGTTGAAAGTAAATAAGAATATTGTAAGAGCTTTATATTATTATCCCGAAATTTAGGATGACTTGGAATTGGGCGCTTATAAGTTTTCTTGTATCAGAGTTAAGCGAAGCGGTCTCTGATACACACGGGGGGAATTATTCCGGCGGAGGCTGTAAGGGCGAAGCGTTTCAGACGATGATATTGAAATAACAGATGTAAGGATGAATCATTTCAGGCTATATCGTCACGTATCAGAGACCGCTACGCTTAACTCTGATACGAGGGATAAACTATGGTTCACCAACGTTGAGCCGAATAATTCTTTAGTCCCAGCGGGACGAACTGTTTATAGAAAAAGATAATCCCCAAAAAATGGGAAGCCCCATTCCCACAGGGAGGCTGCGCCCGGGCGGTATGATATTTTGAATTGATGAAGCGGAGATAAATGGAATCCTAAAGAATTGGATTTGTTAGTTAATATTTGTTATCTCCAGTTTATATGGTTTAGAAATTAGGAATTTCTTATTAAGATATAATCTTAGTGTCTTAGTGGCTAAAAAAATAATTAGTTCAAAAAAAATCAGGTAAAATATTATGATAACTGGCAGGGAAATATGGAATAGAAATAAAAGGCGGCTTCTTAAATTAGGCATTGTATTTGCGGCTTTTTTATTGTTTGTAATTTTTATGGATAACGTTGTAATGCCTTTTTATGTGCATCTCGGTCAGGAAATAGAAATGCCTGATATTGTAGAAAAAAGCATTGGGGAAGCGCAGAGTGAATTGGAAAAGCAAGATTTCACAGTCATAATTACAGATTCTATTTATGATTCTAATTACCCTATAGGAACTGTTGTAGAACAAATGCCCTTTCCTTTTTCCACAGTTAAAAAAGGGAGGAATGTTTATTTAAAAGTAAGCATTGGTGAAAAACCGATTATTATGCCCAATCTTTTCTACATTTCACCGCGTGACGCTGAATTAACCTTGAAATCTTATGGTCTCGAATTAGGGTCTAAGTATCTTTCATTTTCTGATATTTCTCCTAAAGGCGTAGTAATTGCCCAGTCATATCCCCAGGGGCAAAAAATTAAAAAGGGTTCTAAAATTAACATAACCGTAAGTTTAGGTCCACGTCCAAAACAAAAAACCATTCCGGATTTAATTGGTGAAAGTTTAGAAGCGGCAAAAAGTCAGTTGCGCATTTTAGGCGTTACTATTGATAAAATAGAATATAAAGAAAATGATAATGTGTTACCTGAAACTGTTTTAAAGCAGAATTTAACTCCAGGAATTCCGGTCAAGGAAGAAACTAAAATTGAATTATTGGTAAGTAAGATAAAACAGATCGAGAATGAATAAGTATGGCATATTTAGCCCCGTCGATATTATCCGCAGATGTGCTGCAATTACAAAAGCAGATAGAAATAGTTGAACAAAATGGCGCTGATTTTATTCATATTGACGTTATGGATGGTCATTTTGTACCCAACCTGACCTTTGGTCCTTTTATGGTAAAAGCCATAAACAGCATAAGCAAACTGCCCTTAGACGTTCATTTGATGATTTCCAATCCGGAACAATATATTTCAGAATTTGCCGCGTCCGGCGCTTCAATTATTACCGTCCACCAGGAAGCCTGTGTGCATTTAGACCGGTCGATACAATTAATTAAACAGTGTAATTGCCGGGCAGGCGTAGCTATAAATCCTGCCACGCCGGTAAGCGCGCTTGAGGTAATTGTCGAAATAGTCGATCTTATTTTGATTATGTCCGTAAATCCGGGTTTTGGCGGGCAGAAGTTTATTCCTTATACGCTGAATAAAATTCGTGAAATTAAGGATATGGCGCTTGTTAAAAACGCTTCCTGCCTAATTGAGGTTGACGGCGGGATTAATGAACAAACGGCTTTAGAGGCAGTCAACGCCGGCGCAGACGTCATTGTTGCAGGTCAGGCGATATTTAAACAGGACTCAATTAAATCGGCATGCCGGCTGCTAAAGGGAATAGCGCAAAATACGGCAAAGGTTGTTTAATGACCGACGGCTTAAATATTAAAAGGGAAATCTTAAGGAAAGCCGTTCATATTTCTACTTCGGTAATCCCCCTGGTTTATTATTTTAGCGCAACGCGTGAACAAATATTATACGCTTGTGTTTTTATAGCAGCAGGTTTTTTAATTGCGGATATTTTAAGGATTAATTTTGCCCTTGTAGAAAAACATTTTCTTATTATATTTTCAAAGTTACTGCGAATTAATGAGCTTAAACGGGGCTTGACCGGCGCAACGTATTTATTTATAGGAATAACAGCCACCGTTTATTTATTTCCTAAGGAAGCGGCAATACCGGCGATGCTATTTTTAACAGCCGCCGACCCGGCTGCAGCCATTGTCGGTAAACTGTTTGGAACAAAAAAATATTTTGGAAAAACTATCGAAGGAACGATTGGTTTTTTTTTAATAGCTTCGGTGGTTATATTATTGTTAACCGATTACAGTTGGATGGGACTTGGGGTCGCTTTTATTGCAGCAATAGCAGAATTTTTTCCTACCGGTATTAATGATAATTTAGTGATACCTGTTTTATCAGGTTTTTTATTGATGATTTTAATTTAACAGGGGATAGCTGGTACATGCAGAACAAAGCAAATAAAGTGATTGATGAAAACAATGCTGGATACTGGATACTTGATGCTGGATGAAGAGAAGGCAATTTAAATTTTTTAACACCTGGGGGTAAGAATTAGGTGCAGAATTGGAAATTTGGCGATTATTAAGAGAACTTAATAGATAGCTATTAAAAAATAATTTTTACAAAAATTCCCAAAAAAGAAATGTATAAAGAAAGTAGTTAAATTTGATATTTTTATTTAATCTGTTGAAAAGGTTCACAAAAGTGAGGAATGAAATTTTAAACAATATACCAGCTAAAGCGTCCCGGCCATTCGGGACATCCCGCTCCATCCAGTATCCAGTATCCAGAATCCAGAATCCAGCATCTATTTTTATAAAAACAGTTTCCAAATATTCAGGATTATACAAAAAAATATGGATTAGCTTAATCGTTTTAAATTTGTTTGTATTTAATCTTTTTGCAGGTTCTTTTAAAAAATACGCCGGTGAATTTTTAAGCCTTGGCGTTGGCAGCAGAGCATTGGGTATGGCGGGCGCTTATACGGCAACAGCAAATGACGTTACCGCCGGTTACTGGAATCCCGCCGGATTGATCGACGCTCCAGGCGTACAGTTTGAATTTATGCACTGCAAACAATTTATTAGCAGCATTCAACATAACTATTTAGCTGCTTCCAGGAAAATGTCTGATGAAAGCGCTTTTGCGGTTTCTTTATTATACTTAACCGTAAACAATATTAAAGACAGCCGCGATGCATATAACAGCATTTATAATAAAGTCGACCCATCCAAAGTTAAATTGCTAAATACGGGGGATTATACATTATTTGTTTCTTATGCAAAGTTGTATAATGATAAATTCAGCTATGGCGTTAATGTTAAAGCAATATACCGTGATTATGAAGTTGAATCGGCTTTAGGGTTTGGTTTTGATATTGCGGCTAAGTATAAGTATAACGAAAGTTTAGCGCTTGGATTAATGCTGCGGGATATTACCACCACTATGATGGCTTGGAGTACCGGCGAAAAAGAGTTTATTACACCGTCGATTCGTCTTGGCGTTACTTATTTAGCGGATATTTCCAGATTCAATTTAACTGTTCAGCCGGCGGTTGATTTTAATCTATTATTTGAAGACCGCTGGTTCGCCAGTCAGCGGCATCTCGGTCCGATTAGTTTGGATTCATTCTGGGGCATGGAGGTCGCCTACAAAAAAGCGCTTGCCATACGGGTTGGTTTGGATGATTTAAATCGTTTTAATACAGGGATAGGCTTGCAGATCCCTAAAATAGCCTTTGACTACTCCTTTACCGCTTACCAATATGAACTTGGCGATATACACCGCATTTCTTTTCATTTACAATTTGACAACCTATTTCAATAATTCAATTCCCTTCTGGAGAAGGCTGGGTTTGTGTTATTCCAAATATACATTTAAAAAAATATCCTTACGTAAGTGAAGTATCAAATCATTTCTTTCCCAATTTTAGTATTAGTTTTTTAGCTTTATCAGCGTAATCGCTTTCTTTAAACCCTTTGATTATTTGTTGACATATTAAAACAGCTTCTGAAGTATTATCTAATTTAAAAGCGTAAATCCCCGCTGCGCGGTATAAATGTTCCGCAGCATTTTTGTGTGTTTTAAAATGAGATGCATACAGCTTTAGAATTGAAGCGGAGCGTTCAAAGTCGTTAAACTTCCCGCTATAAATAGTTTCAATTTTATCAAGAGCTTCAGGAGCAAAATCGTCATCGGGATATTTTTCAAATAATTGCATATAGGCGGCTGCTGCATCTTCATATTGTTTTTTGCTGTAAGATATTTTTGCGATACGCTTTAACGCTTTTAGACACAATGGATTATCAGGAAACGCTTCTAAAAGTAAACGGTAATTATTTAACGCTTCATCATTGTTTTTAAGACCGGTTTCATATAGTTCCGCCAAATAAAACTGTGCATTGCCTGCCGAATCTGAATTGGAATATGAATTGATGATTTCCAAAAATCCGTCTATCGCCTTATTAAATTCGCCGAATTTGCTGTAATTAAAATATGCGGTTTTGTAAAGAGCAAGACTTCTAAAAATTGATTCGGGATATAAAGTTAGCAGTTTTGTATAATTAGCGGCTGCCATATTAATATTATTCTCTTTTTCGTAAAGACATCCCTGCCAGAAACATAAAACATCATTAGTCTTAAATGAATCTTTAAAAATTTGATTATATAAATTGATTTCTTTTAAAAGAACTGAATTAAGCCGGCTGATATTTAAAGAATATATAAATGAAAGCCATTCAAAGTAAGCGTCCTGATAGTTCTGTAACGGATAATTTTTTATTATCTGTTTAGTGATCTGATCTTTTTTTTGGGTAAATTCAAGGTCTGTCATTGAAGAGAGCAGGGCTTTAATTCTTAAACGGACTTGTTCGATTAATTTACTTTTAGGATGCAAAAAGATAATTTTAGCATACTTTATTAAAGCAGTGTATTGTTTATTTTCTTTTTCAAATATATCTCCCAACATCCAGAGAACTTGATCATCCTGATCCGAATTAGGAAACGTTAATTGATATTGATAAAATTCTTCGATCAAAAAGTGGTTTAATTTACCTTTAGTGTTCTCGAAATACGTTTGTTGTAAATAATTAAAATATGTTGATTCATCAACCTGCCCGATAGCGTTTGTAATCAAAATAATAATGATGATAAATAAGAATTTCTTTTTCACCTAAATACTCTCCTCCGTAAGCGTTAATTATTTGTATAGTCCTATTAACCGGTAATCAGTATTCCCGCAAGGGCGGGATTTCCGCTCCGCTCCAACCAGCATCTTCCATCCAGCATCCAGTATCAAGTATCCAGCCCCCCGCAAAAGTGGGATTTCCGCTCAAACAAATATCCAGCATCCAGCATCCAGCATCAAGTTGTTTACTATGATAATTTTAACGGATTAACAAATAATACTTTCTCATTTCGTACAGAAACCGTACCCGGCGGGGATTTACGCGCTCGATGTACAAAACGGACTTCAGTGTATATAACCGGTACAGTAGTAGAATGCTGTGCGCGGCTGTTAGCGGCGGCGATCCGTGCCGCCTGTTCAATAACTTTTGGCGGCGGGAAAGAACCCTGCCTTGGAACACGGATTATTACATGAGAACCAGGCGTCCCCTGCGCATGAAGCCATATATCCCGTTTATTTGCAAAACTAAAAGTTAACAAGTCGTTGTTTTCGCCGTTTTTCCCGATATAAACGTCCCATTCCTTTTCTAATATAAGCCTGTTAAAGGAATAGGGTAAAGCTTTTTTATTTTCTTTTATGGATTTTGTTCCCT
>JAUXGF010000395.1 GCA_030622395.1 Calditrichaceae bacterium | reverse complement strand
TGTAATTCCTAACAGATATGAGGCCAAGCCTGTATCATAAAAATACAGTTTGGGCATTTTTACCAATCTTTTATTAAAATTCTTAAAATGCGGTCGCAGCAGAAAAACAATAAAACTGGCTTCTAATACCGAAAGCCAGGCTCGAACAGTGTTTGTTGAAATACCAATTTCACTTGCAATAGCGGAATTATTTATTAATTGCCCGCACCTTCCGGCGCATATTTTCAGGAATAAAGTAAAACTGTTTAAATCCGTAATATTCTTTAGCATACGCACATCGCGTTCAACATAAGTCTTAACATAATTAGCCAACCATGTTTTCGGAGCGATATTCCGGTCGTAAATAGCGGGATAAAATCCTTTAAAGATATAGTCCTGATACTCAGGCTGATTTTCATAATGATTCTCAAGTTCACCAAAGCTGAAGGGTAGCAGGGTAAAAATCGCCGCTCTTCCGGCTAAGGTTTGGGATATTCTCTCATGCAGCAAAAAATGTTGAGAACCGGTTAAAATAAATTGAGCGGAGGTCTTATCGCTGTCTACAATAACCTGTATGTAAGAAAAAAGATCAGGGAGACGCTGCGCTTCATCAATTATCAAACCGTTGGGATGACCGTTTAAAAAAGCCCTTGGATCTGTTTGGGCGAACAGACGTGTATCCGGCTCTTCCAGGTTTACATAGTCTTTTTCAGGAAAAATATTTTTAACCAGCGTTGTTTTACCTGATTGCCTCGGACCGATAATAGATATCACCGGAAATTGTTTGGCAAGCGCTAAAACGGATGGTGTGATTTCTCTTTTTATCATGGACGCAATATACTAAATACTGGACAAATATGCAATCTGATTTCATATTTGTCCGGTTTTATCGGTTAAAGATTTAATTGGTTTTATTTCACTGTGATGAAAAATATAGTTGGGGGAATTGTATTTGCGGCTCTTTTTAGTTTTAGGATGAGGCGGCGAATACCAGCTCGACTCCTTTTTTGAAAAAGCGTCTTGTTCAACATATCCGATAATAATCAACTGGCTGGCAAAATCAACAATCCTCTCCCGCAGTTGATCGTTTTGGCGGTCGGTTTTTGAATCATTCGGGATGGGCGCGGCTGCGAAAATGACGCCGCCGGTATATTTATGCAAATGCTGTTTATGCGTGGCTGTCCACACCCGGCAACCGTAAGGATCATATTCGTTGATTGTCCCAAAATATAACTGCCTGTAAAATTTTACCGGAAGCGCCTCTGTTTTAATATCGTAAATCAAACCATTTACTTTGATATCTCCGCTGTCTACTTGATGCATATCATAATTATCTTCCAAATAAACATTGCCGTTAAAATAAAAGTTAACGGCAATTTCACCAAGCGAACCTATATAATTGCTTTCCAGATTGGAAAGCGGCGCATTTTTAGGGATAAATTGGCGGACAATATTTTGCGTCCGCCTTTTAGCGTGATAGGCGGCGGTTTCCCGCATTTGGGAATTTACGTCAATTCTAATAAAATTTTTGTATAACTTCATTTTCGATTTTTGCGCTGTATTTTGTGTAATGAACCCTAACGTCCTTTAATTCCGACTCCAGCGATTTGCGAGCTATTTGTTAATTAGTGTCTGAACGAAAACTAGCCAAAACTGTCATTTCGAATCCCGATTTATCGGGTGAGAAATCTTACATCCCCTGGAATTATTGAAGTTACAGATTTCTCCCTTCGGTCGAAATGACAAAAAAGTGCTTTTTCGTTCAGACACTAATTACAATATTTCAGATAAAATTTTTTCTGTTTTTGAATGTGCAAATATTTCTATTAACTTAATTTTAAATTCAGGGTCAATTAAAATTAACTTATTTTCCCAGCCAACATGGTAGAGCTTGCGTAATTTTTCGATTTCATCCCCTGAAACAAAAATACGATTGTCATTTTTATCTTTTACCTGAGTTTGTCTAAAAGACTTAAATGAAAAAGAATTAAGGGCACATGAGAATATTTGAAGATTCTTTTTATCTTTATATTTGTTGTATAGTTCAAGGCTAATTGAATTACAATAAAAGGGATTGCACATCCAAAAATCTAAAAGAACATATTTTCCTTTGGCATTAGTTAGCTTAAAGAACGCCGAATCATTTAACGCTATTTCAAAATCCGGGGCAGGTAATCCCACTTCAATTGGCGGATATTGGGAAGCATCTAATTTTTCTAACTCGATATATTCCCCAGACACATCTATATAACTAACTTTATAAGTTGAACCAAATATAGTGAATGGCGCAAACATCTGTTGATAAAAATCGGAATCAATGCAATACTTTTTGTTTTGATTCAAATCAAACCAAATAAAATCGTATCGGGTATAATTTACACCCGGTGGTTTATTTAGAATTAAAGTAAAATATTTCTGACCGTTAAAAACAGCATATCCGCCGCGTATCCTACGATTAGAAAGGAAACAGATTTTATTATCGCCGTAATCTTTTTTACAAAATGCGATCAATAGTTTTTTACGATTTATTTTTTCACCATCAAAATATTCTATTGCGACATGAGATTCGGCAATTTTAACAGATGAATTCTTGTCGTCTAAAACTTTTTCATGTTCAATAAAAGAAACATCAAAATCTTTATAAGTAATTAATGAATCATTAGATAAATCTTCGTCATTATTGGTATCAAATATAAAAAATATTTCGCCTGACTCATTTTCAACTTCACAAGCCGATATAATACAATCAAAGGATGGCGCATTTGAAAGTTTTGAGAGAAATTCGATTTCATTTTGACCAAAATTTTTAATGCGATTTTTCCGAAAGGTGGAATCATTAAAAAATAATTTACTTGATTTTTTATTACGTTGCGCGTCAAACTGATAAGTTGCCAATAATTTTAATTTGATGGGGTACTTCTTTATCTTTTCGAGAAAACGTCCATCCTTTTTGGGGTATGCCGGCGACTTACTTGGATCCATAAAATGAAAACTGTCAGCGTCAATTAATTTGAATTCGATTTTAAGAGTTTCATTTCTTGGGCTGGTATTTGAGCTACAATAATAACAAAAAGAAATAACAAGCATTATAAGTAAATAACGAATAAGTTTACTCATAGTTGTTTTCCTTCCGGTAATGAATGTAAAGCGGCGCGTTTAAATTCCGTTGCACGCCATTGTTAAATTGTCATGAATTAGCGCTCACGTATTTCGCGAATTGAACTGACAATTTCTTCAGATGATAATTTTACATTAACACCATCTACATCTAATGGCGATTTAGATGAATTTATTGGGCGAACTGTAAAAGAAGAACCGTCTTTTCTTTTTATCAATATCTCACCTTCTTTCTTGGCATTATCTAAAAGAGTAGATAAATTCTGCCTAGCCTCACTATATGTATAGGTAATCATTATTACACCTCTATTATATTTAATCCCATTCTATTCTCATTTTCTATCATTTGTTTGTCCAATGATAGTAATGGCGCTTTTAATTTTTTTACACAAAGAAGAAAATACGCGTCGTAAGCATATA
>JAUXGF010000131.1 GCA_030622395.1 Calditrichaceae bacterium | reverse complement strand
TATCGGCATGCAAGCAAAATCCCGATTTCGGGGCAGATCGGTATAAAATGCATTAAGATTTAATTGCCTATTGTAATCAGCGTTTTTAATCACTATTATTATGAACAAATTTAAGTATTAAACATAGAATATGTAATAGATAAATATAATTATTTTAAAGTAAAAGAAGAGGCTAATTAATTTTGAATAAAAAACAGTCCTTGGATACCTATTACAGAGAAATCGGTGAGGTTAAATTACTTTCACCGGATGAAGAAATTGATCTTGCCAGACGGATCAAACAAAATGATCAAGCGGCGTTAAAAAAATTGGTTAGATCCAATTTGCGCTTTGTTGTAAGTGTAGCTAAATCATATCAAAATCATGGCTTATCTTTGGAAGATTTAATAAATGAGGGAAACCTGGGTTTAGTAAAAGCCGCGCATCGTTTTGATGAAACGCGTGGTTTTAAATTTATATCTTATGCTGTATGGTGGATAAGACAAGCTATCTTACAGGCAATTGCCGAAAAAACACGTATGATTCGTTTACCCCTTAACCGTGTCGGCACACTTACAAAGATTAGTAAAGTATATAGTAAACTTGAGCAAGAGTTTGAACGTTCTCCTACTAATGAAGAAATAGCAAGCATATTAGAGATTGATTCTGATGATATTTCCAATACTATTAAAAAAGCTTCCCGTGTAAGTTCTCTTGATTCGCCAATAATTTCTAATAGCAATAGCCGTTTGATAGATATTATAGAGGATCAAGATGAGTTAAAACCAGATTCTGAATTAATTGAGGAATCTTTAAAGGATGAAGTCATACACATTCTAAAAGGTTTAACAAGTCGTGAATCTAAAATATTGAAATTGTATTTTGGGTTGGATGGTGAAAAGGCTCGAACGCTTGAGGAGGTAGGCATGGAATTTAGACTAACCAGAGAACGCATACGCCAAATTAAAGAAAAAGCGTTAAAAAAACTTCGCCACAGTTCTCGCAGCAAGGTATTACGTCAATATTTAGGATAGTATTTTTATTTAACAGGGTGAATCTGCAAAGTTATGTTATTGTCTAAAGACATAACCTTTTTACCTAAAACTGAGGCATTTCTCTATTATTCAACTTCCTTCCATGGCGGCTCTATTTCCAGCTCTTTTAATTTTTCCTCTAATTCATTCCTTTCAAGATTGCTTTTAATTTTGCCGTCTTTGTATTTTAACAAGCCAAATTCTTTAGCCAATTGAATTGCTTTTTCATTATTATTTGCGGCAATAGCTTTGATAATTTCAGTTTCCAATCGTGAATAACTTTGTCCGTTAAACCAGTAATCATTAAAAGCATGCCAGGTAATCGGGCACCATTTACTTACAATTTCATTGCCGATTATATCAGCATAACTGCGAATTTCATACTGGGCGTGTTCATCCATACGCAGGCGCAGGAAATGAAGTAAATTATGCAGGTCGGTTTTCCAATATGCCTCGGTATAAGTGGACAGGGGTAAGTCTTTGCGGGCTTGTTCGCGGGCGATTCCTGTTTCCAGCCGTTCTTCGTACATCCGGCGGCAAAGCTGTTGTAACTCTTTTTCTTTACGCGTAAGTTCAGCGCCGGTTTTCTTATCAATAAAGCCCTCGCTTCCCTGTCGGTTACTTTTCGCCTGCAAACGCCATTGGTCGGATTTCGTTGTCTGCGAGGCGTCAATAGCCACCGAATATCTTGTAGAGTATTCATTTACATTTGCCGTGCGGTGACGGATCCACTGCCGCCAGGTATCCATCGGAACGCGCACATGAAGCTTTATTTCGCACATCTCAAACGGCGTTGTATGATGATGACGCAGCAGGTATCGAATGAGTCCAATATCTTCACGCACT
Organism: Calditrichaceae bacterium; assembly: GCA_030622395.1. Taxonomy (GTDB): domain Bacteria; phylum Calditrichota; class Calditrichia; order Calditrichales; family Calditrichaceae; genus JAUXGF01. Next base: position 5,680 of record JAUXGF010000131.1, on the reverse strand, counting down.
TTTTTTGTGCCTTTCCCATACGAAACGCGCGCCGCCTGCACAATAGATTCATCGGCGCCCATATAATCCACTACCCTGATAAAGCCGTCATTAAGAACTTTAAATTGTTTGCCTAAAATTTCATCCATTGCCTGCACTCTGGGGCGTTCAAGCTTTTCATGTTGATCGTTCATTCTCTTTACTCCACTGCGTTTTTAATTGATCTGTTTTTTCATAAATTTCAATTTAGAAATTTTTGTATAATGTTATCTTTAGTCAATTTAATATTTTGATTTTTTTATTCAACTTTTTTATTCATTATAGATTTATTTTTTGATTATTTTTAGCGCCTTATAATTAAGTCTTTGATCTTTTGTGATGATCGGGAGTGGGCTAAGGAAATAATTTAAACTTAACTTGTATCCCTGTGTTTCAGGTTTGGCTCCGGCTTGACCGGATTAGGGATTGGAGTTGTAATTTAAATAGTCGTATATTTTTCAGGAGAAAAAACATTCCGATTAACAGGGTGTTGCAGTATTCTTTAGCCACCGATTAACACCGATCTACACTGAATTTAAAGAACTGAGAATTGGATATTTTAAATATTTTTAAGTTTTTTAGTGTAGATTTGCGTAATTCCGCCGTTCTGTAGGATAAGGCGTCCCGCACTGTACTAACCGTTAAGTACAGTGATTCGGGAGCGGTTAAAATTTTAATTTGCAACAGCCTGTTAATCGGGACGGCGCAGTAGGCGGGGCATAACGTCTTTTAAAATTTATACTTAAAAGAAAGAACTCTGACTGAAAGAACAAATAATATTTTTAAATTCAAACAATCCTAATTTATTAATTCTTCGTGTCTTTGCTTGCATCCCGATTAATCGGGGAGTGACTTTTCACATAGTTACCACTTTGTGGGGGCGAATATTTATGAATAAATCGGATTAAAAGGAGCTGGTAAATTGTATTCAAATATTGAGTCTATAATAAAAATTTTAGAATCTATCTATAGCGGGACAAAAACGTCCCTTAAATATAAGACGTCATTTCAACTTTTAATAGCCGCTATTCTCTCTGCTCAAAGTACAGACGTCAGGGTAAATATTGTAACAAAAGAACTTTTTGGTTATTATCCGACAGCCCGCGATATGCTTAAGCTGTCTGTTACCGACCTGGAAAATCACATCAAAACGGTTGGATTATACAAAACAAAGGCTAAGCATATAATAGACGCCTGCAAGATTTTAGTTGAGCAGTACGATGGGGAAATCCCTTCCACGCGTGAGGAGCTGGTAAAATTGCCCGGCGTTGGCAGAAAAACAGCAAATGTAGTTTTAAGCATTTCAAAAAATATACCTTCCATTGCCGTTGATACACATGTTTTTAGAGTAAGCAACCGCCTCGGGCTTGCCTGCGCTGATAATGTATTAGAAACAGAAAAACAATTAATGAAAAATATCCCAAAAGAAAAGTGGTCGGACGCGCATCATTGGCTGATCTGGCATGGGAGAAAAATTTGCAAGGCGCGTAAACCCTTGTGTAATGTTTGTCCAATTAATAAATATTGCGATTATTATCAAAAAAAATCGGGAGTAGCCGTTTAGGTTTACATATAAACTCACATAAGCTGTCGCCCTCAATAACGTATGCACGAATGTGTCCGGTACTTCGGGAAAAGTTTTGTATTTTTTTTTACCCATCCCTGCCTGCATCCCGATACTTCGGCGTAACCCTTCCCTAATACAATAGGGAAGGGGACAAGATGACAAGTCCCGAAAATTCGGGATTAGGGGGTGAGTTGTAAACCTTTTCCCGCAGGGACTCCTTCGGAGCAAGAGGAGAATTGCAAAACACCCATCCCGATTGGTTGGTACGATCAATCCGGAAGTTTCGGGAACCTCCAATCTTTTACTTCATGAATCTTAAATCACCAATCTTAAATATTCAATCTTCAATTATCAATCTTCAATGACAACCGATTATCCCTTTTAAATATTAATGACCTTAATCTGATCACTTTTGTAGATAAAATTAAACGCAGCAAAAAGAATTCCGAATGTATATAATAAGGTATAAAAATCATTCTTTTTCTCCTCCCCCAAGTCCCCCTTAGACCCTTGCATTGCGAGGGTCTTTTTTTTATTGGTAATATCTCTCAGGCGGGAAAATTGTTTTTGGAACGAATTTTCGATCGCGCCGCTCTGTCGATTCTTTTCAAAATTATCTTGAAGCCGGGGGCTTCCCTGAATTCCTCAAATATCAAAATATTCAGATACTGCACCAATTATTTAAGGATATTATTACGCGGGATATAATTACACGCTATCGGATTCGTGATTACAGAACACTCCTCGAACTGGCAGTATATCTGCTAACTAATGTGGGGAATGAATTCTCTTATAACCGGCTTAAAAATCAATTTGGATTTGGATCGCCGAATACTGTTATCTCTTATATATCCTATCTTGAGGATAGTTATTTATTATTTACGATTCCCAGACTCTCATTTTCTTATGCTAAACAAAGGACGTTCTCAAAGAAAGTTTATTCTATTGATCCGGGTATGTTGCTGGCTAATACTGCTTCTTTGACGCCGGATAAGGGACGTTTGCTGGAAAACGCTGTATTTTTACATCTTAAAAAGAAAAGAAAAGAAATCTTTTACTACAGAGACAATTCAGAATGCGATTTTATAATAACAGATAAAAATAAAATTCAACAAGCTATTCAGGTGTGTTATCAAATTAATGAGGATAATATTAAAAGAGAGCTTAAGGGATTAAAAGAAGCAATGGCAGCTACAAAAGCGCCTGAAGGAATTATTGTTACTCTTGATCAAAAAGATGAAATTGAAGGTATTCAGCTTTTACCGGCATGGGAGTTTATAGAATAGTATTCATTTTATCACCCCTTAATCCCCTCCTTTTAGTAAGGAGGGGATATGGGAGGTGAGTTATCTATCCTTCTTCCGTTTCTGAAACCAAGCTGTCCTTTTCCTTGAATTCCTTTATTTTAACAATAGCCATTCCCACTAAAGCGGCAGTCAAAGTCAAGCCGCCAAAGGGTTTTAGAAATTCCTGCAGTAAGCCCATATCCTCGGAGACTTTCGGATTTTTGGGAAGATGCGGGTAATTGTTTAAAGATTCCGGGAGAACAAAAATCTTTTTTGTTCCCGTGCCCAATTCCTTTTCACCGTAAATTACCGGATTTTTCCCCTTCTTCTTTAATCTGTCAACGGCTTTGTGAGCCATCTTCAAGATTTCATCACGGTCGCCATAGGATAAGCAGCCGGTAGGGCAGGCTTTAGCGCAAGCCGGCTCCATGCCGTTTGTTAGACGATCAACGCAAAAATTACACTTGGTCGACTTCTCGGTTTCTTCATCAATTACAGGAATTGTAAAAGGACAATATTCCGCACAGGCTCCGCATCCGATACACAAATCCTTGTTTACGTAAATCGCCCCGGTTTTCTTATCATGAGTCATTGCTTTAACAGGCTCTACAGGGCAGGCTTTAACGCAAGCCGGGTCAACGCACTGCATACAACGCTGCATACTGAACAACCAGTGCAGCTTATCCTTCTCCTTCACCTCGTTGAATTTAACAATTGTATAGGTGCTCGGAGAAAGTTTAGCCGGATTCTGATAGCCGCCAGCTTCTGCAAAAAAGGTAGTCTTTTCGGCAGGGAGTTCATTCCACTGTTTGCAAGCCACCTGACAGGCGCGGCAGGCTATACATTTTTCCATATCCATTAATATTGCTTTTTCTGCCATCTTAATTCACCTCCTTTTCAATGTTACAGAGGAATGCCTTATACTCAGGAATCATTGTATTGGCGTCTCCAACATGCGGCGTTAATATGTTTGCGCTGTCGCCCTTGGCAATTCCCGCATAGCCAAAGTGCCAAATAACTCCTACTTCATGGATAATTTTTCCATTTATTTTAAACGGTTCAAAACGGCTGGTAACAAGACCATAAGCTTTCATTTTGCCCCGCGCCGTTTTTACAACAATGCGGTCGCCGTTTTTAATTCCTTTTTCTTTTGCCAGCTCAACGCCGAGTTCCACAAAAACATCGGGAACTAATTCGGCTAACCACGGCAGGTTGCGGGTCATTGCTCCGGCTTGCCAATGCTCGGTTACGCGGTAGGTAGTGCCGATAATCGGAAAATCTTTGACAGTTCCGACCTCATTCATTTCCGGGTTGCTCTTGTGCCACAGTTTGATCGCCGGATTAATTTCCTGTTTGGTCATCATATTATTCACAGGACTTTCTACCGGTTCATAATGTTCCGGCAGCGGACCGTCTGCGAGATTCTTAGCCCACAGCCAGGCGTGACCGTCTGGTTTCATGATGAAAGCATACTTGCTGCCCGGAGCCCATCCGCCATCCGGCACGTCGCCTTCCCATCCGCCTTTACCGCCTTTTAATTCCGGATTCCAGCGGATTACCCAGCGTTTTGGACTCAATGGATTGCCCTGCAAGTCAACCGAAGCGCGGTTATAGATAATCCGCCGGTTGACAGGCCAGCACCATGCCCAGTTAGGATGAAGCCCGATCTTGTTGATAGCGTCTTCGCTGTTGCGCCGCGCCATCTTGTTATCCTTTTTATCCGGTCCTGTATAACTGTTACAATACAGCCAGTTTCCGGAACAAGTTGATCCTTCATCCAGAAGATAAGCAAACGAAGGCACCTGGTCGCCTTTTTTAAATTTCTTGCCTTTGACCTCGGCGTCCTTCATAAAATAACCGTTGACCTCTTTTGCCACCATATGCACGTCTGGTTCATGGTGGGGATCAATCTTGTCTCCGCTTCCGTAATTCCAATAAAGCTTTGTGATTGCCTCAGGGGAAACGCCGCCTTTTTCGTATTCTTTTTTTATAGATTTGAAAAGACCGTCTAAAATCCATAAGTCGGATTTGGAATTGCCCACATGTTCAACGGCTTTATAGCGCCATTGTCCCCAACGACCGCTGTTAGTGATACTGCCTTCCTTCTCTACAGAAGAACATGCCGGCAGCAGGAAAACCTCAGTCTTACTATCGGCCGGCTTAATGCCGGGGCGTTTCCAAAAGATGGAAGTCTCTGTTTCCCAAAGATCAATAGCCACCATCCATTCCAGCTTGTCAAGCGCTTTTCGTTCTTTATTTGAATTCGGCCCGCCGACAGCAGGATTTTGACCAAAGAGAATCAGCCCTTTGATTTTTTCCTGGTACATTGCCTCGAAAAGAGAAATATGCGAGTAGTTGCCGCTGCGCTTGGGGAGATAATTAAATCCAAAATCATTATCTTTAGTGGCATGATCGCCGTACCAGGCTTTTAACAGTGAAACGATATACTTCGGATAGTTACTCCACCAGTTAGCTGATTTCGGGTCGTTCGATTTTGGCGTGCAGCGTTTAAGATAATCTGCTAAAGACTGATCATCTTTAACAGGAGAACTAAGATAACCGGGTATAATATGGAATAACAAGCACATATCCGTAGAACCTTGTACGTTTGATTCACCGCGCAGAGCATTGATGCCTCCGCCGGCTAAACCAATATTCCCGAGCAGAAGCTGAATGATGGCATAGGTTCGAATATTTTGAGTGCCGTGAGTGTGCTGGGTTGTGCCCATAGCGTAACACCATGTCGCCACCTTATCGGGCTTGCCGGTTGAAGTAAACGAGCGGCAGACTTCCTCGTAGGTATCACGGG
>JAUXGF010000513.1 GCA_030622395.1 Calditrichaceae bacterium | reverse complement strand
TGTATCTAATTGATTAAATATAATAGAATTATGAAAGATTTAGGTATATAATGGAATGATGCCTTTTGGTAAGACAATAAGTCATAATGTCAGCAATTATATGAATCCTGCCACTCCGTCAATTCATAAATCTGCATTTATGCATTATGTAGAGACGAGGCAATGCCTCGTCTCTAACACAAAAACACCAATTTAGAACATAGCACAAAAATGATGTTAATTGCTGGAGGATGGATTCTTGAGTTTCTTCATCCAGTATCCAGTATCCAGCATCCAGTATCAAGTATCCATCCCTTGCGGCTAACATAATGTAATAAAAAAAGGACAGACAAAAACGTCTGCCCTTTAAGCGCCGTTTTTTATTTTGGTATTTCCAAAAATACAAGCCTGTCAAAAATATCTTTATCTAATTTACGGCGCAGTTTCAATCTCACAACATCACCGGATTTATAATCATCAATCTTATCATAAAAGTCAGTGACTGATTTAACGGGTTTACCATCAAGTTCATAAATTACATCACCTTGACCAATTCTTGCTTTTCCTGCCGCGCTGTATTGATCGGCTGAAATGACTATTATGCCATAGTCAAGATCAAGGAGGGCTAACTCACGTTTACTTAAATCCTGTATTTTCATACCTAAATCGGGCAGCGATTTTTCTTCCTTTCTTTTCTCATCTTTTTCATTCTTACCGTTTTCATTGTCCCGTCCTTTCAAGACAGCTTTAACGGTAAATTGTTTACCGTAACGCCAAACAACTAATTCCACTTTCTTACCCGGATTGTATATAGCGATTTTTGCCTGAAGTTCATTAGGCTGATTAACTTCTTTTCCATTAACGCTGAGTATCACATCGCCTTCTTCAATACCGGCTTTTTCCGCGGCGCTTCCGGCGATTACATTGCTTATAAACACGCCGCGAGGTTTGTTTAATTTTACTCCTTTAGCTATAGTCGGACTCATCCTGTCAATATATACGCCTAAATATCCTCGCCTTACTTCGCCGAATTCTTTTATATCATCAACTACGCTTTTAGCGATATTGATTGGAATGGCAAATCCATAACCCATGTAATAATTGGTTCTCGTAGCGATTGCCGTATTCACGCCGATTACTTCGCCTTTTGAATTAACCAGCGCCCCGCCGCTATTGCCGGGATTGATTGCTGCATCGGTTTGAATAAAATTTTCAATGCTGCTGGGAGCGTTTCTTTTATTACGAATAATATCTATATTTCGGCTCAATGCGCTTATAATGCCGGCTGTTACAGTAGAAGTTAAATCTAAAGGACTACCGATTGCCATCACCCATTCGCCGATCTGCACTGCATCTGAATTTCCTAATACGGCGGCAGGCAGGTCTTCGGCTTTAATCTTTATCAAAGCAATTTCAGTCGAAGGATCAGAGCCGATAATCTTAGCTTCATATTCAGAATTATCCACAAGCTTCACATTCAATTCATCTACATCGTTTACGACATGGTAGTTGGTCAATATATAACCGTCTTTACTGATGATGATACCGGAGCCAAGTCCATTCTGCTGCATTTCGTTCTGACCGTCGCCTTCATCATTCGGCATGCCTTCCCATTCCCTAAAAAAGCGGTGAAAGGGATTATTAGGAACTTTTATGTTTTTTGTTGTATAGATAGAAACTATAGAGGGGCGCACTTTTTTAACTATATCTACAAACATGGAACCAGGATTGAAATTAGTCGCGGTTGCAGTCGATTGATCCGAATCCGGAGACTGCTGCGCTTCCGTATACAATTTTCCTTGTTCAGGGCCGGCAATACTTTTTGAATCAATATTGAAACCTGTGGTTAAAACAACGCCTATAACAATTCCGATTGCTATCATCCCCAAAACTACTGTAAAAGAATGCTTATAATTCACTCAAGTTTCGCAGTTAATTTTTCTTTGTATTATGGGACTTTATTATAAATCCTGAATGTAAAACGAACTATTCAATTTAAACTTTTATAATGCTTTACCCCTATATTTC
>JAUXGF010000021.1 GCA_030622395.1 Calditrichaceae bacterium | reverse complement strand
TTTCAACTTCAGGGGAAACCTGCAGAATCGGGATTTCAATTTTTTCATTCTCATCTTTATAAGCGTTTATCCCGACGATGATTCTTTCATTATTCTCAATTTCCCTATGATATTGATAAGCCGCCCTGGCAATTTCTTTTTGGAAAAATCCTTTTTCAATTGCCGCGACAACCCCGCCTAATTCATCTATTTTCTGAAAATACTCTTCAGCTTTAGCTTCCATTTTATTAGTTAAGTCCTCCATAAAATAACTGCCTGCAAAAGGATCAATGGTGTTTACCACGCCTGTTTCGTAAGCAATTATTTGTTGTGTGCGTAGGGCAATTTTCACAGCTTTTTCCGAAGGCAGGGCTAATGTTTCGTCCATAGAATTAGTATGCAAGGATTGTGTTCCGCCTAAGACTGCGGCTAATCCTTGATAGGCAACGCGCGCCACATTATTTTCCGGCTGCTGGGCGGTTAATGAGCAGCCCGCAGTTTGAGTATGATAACGCAGTATCCATGAACGTTCATTTTTCGCTCCATATTTATATCGCATACGTTTGGCATAAATACGTCTGGCGGCTCGAAATTTTGCAATCTCTTCAAAAAAATCATTATGCGAATTTAAAAAGTGTGATAAGCGCGGCGCAAAATCATCCACATCCAGCCCGCGTTCAATAGCCGCTTCCACATAAGCAAAGCCATCCGCTAAAGTAAAAGCTAATTCCTGTACGGCTGTTGCGCCCGCTTCGCGGATATGATAGCCGCTGATACTGATCGTATTCCATTTCGGCAATTTTTCAGTGCAATATTCTATCGTATCCACAATAATACGCATTGAAGGCTCAGGTGGGAAAATGTATTCCTTCTGCGCAATATATTCTTTTAAGATATCATTTTGGAGTGTCCCCCGCAGCAGTTCCGGGCTCACTCCTTGTTTTTCAGCGATTGCCACATAAAATGCTAAAAGGATCATGGCAGGCGAATTGATAGTCATCGACGTAGAAACCTTATCTGTCGGAATGCCGTCAAAAAGTATTTCCATATCTTTAAGCGAATTAACAGATACGCCGCAAAGTCCAACCTCTCCCTCGCTTAGCGGATCGTCGGCGTCTCGTCCCATCAAAGTCGGCAGATCAAAGGCGACAGAAAGACCTGTTTGTCCATTTTCCAATAAATATTTAAAACGTTTGTTGGTATCTTCCGGCGAGCCAAAACCGGCGAACTGGCGCATGGTCCATAATCTGCCGCGGTACATATTAGGATGAACGCCGCGGGTATAAGGGAAATCGCCCGGCATTCCAATATCGCGGTCATATTCCATATCCTTTATCATATCGGGCGTTCCCAGCAACTCTACCGGTTCGCTTGAAGTGGTTATAAACTTGACGTCCCGTGTTTTTAACTTTTCAACACGTTCCTGCCATTTTTCTTTTTTGCCATTCATTAGGATCATTCCTTATTTATCTTATAAATTCTAAGTTTTATCACTAACTAAACGATTAAGTAAAAATTAGGAATTAGGAAAAATATATTGCTAATTTCATATTAATCAACTATTATTTACTTCCAATTTTCATATTTTGTTACTTCTTACTTATTAATTCCCACTTCTTCAGCATTCAATTCTTCTCCGCTCCCCACCTTAGTCGCCGTCCCGATTAAGCGGGAGGCAGGGACAGGCGTCAATTCAAAATTTCATATCGCCCCTGACGGGGCTTCCTGTTTTTTGGGGTTATCACTTTCTACAAACATTCCGCCCCTAGGCACAGCCTCCCTTGTGGGACGGGGTTAATTCCCAATTCCCACTTCCTAATTCCTACTTCTTACTTCCTGCTTCTCGCGCAGCGACCCCCTCGGGGCTACTTCCCAATTAATCTCCCGGCTATGCTATATGGTGAAATTTGGTTTTTTGAGTTTTTCAACAATTTTTGTAATTCAGCCAAACGTTCATCCGACCAGAATTCCTGGTTAATATGATTATTTACCAGATGCCGAACGCGTTCTTCAATCCTTTGATTTTGTTTTTGGCGCAGGATTTTATTTTTTTTTAAAAATTCAAAATGTTCTTTTGCATTATCAAAAATGTCCTTTATTCCCCGCCCTATTCTTGACTCTGCCAGCCATACTTTGTTATTCCATCCATTGTTAAATTTTTGTAAGTGGAGGACATATTCCAAATCCGCCTTCATGCGGTCAGCGCCGGCAAGATCGGCTTTATTAATAACAAATATATCGCCTATTTCCATTAATCCGGCTTTCATTCCCTGAATCACATCGCCGGCGTCCGGAACCGTCATTACTATAATTGTATCTGCTGCGGACATGATATCCAGCTCAATCTGTCCTACGCCTACGGTTTCGTAAATAATCACGTCTTTTCCGGAAGCGTCCAAAACATCAGCCACTTCCGTTGCCTGACGCACTAATCCCCCCATACTGCCGCGCGTTGCCATGCTGCGAATAAATACGCCCGGGTCGGAGCAAACTTCCTTCATCCGGATTCGGTCGCCAAGTATAGCCCCTCCTGTAAAAGGACTGCTCGGATCGACTGCAATCACTCCCACTGTAAGTCCGAGTGAGCGGTATAATTTGGTTAATTGATTAGTAAATGTACTTTTACCAGCGCCGGGAGGGCCGGTTACGCCAATACGGTGCGCTTTCCCGATACGGGAATATAGTTGATCAAGCAGATCAATATAGTCGTCGGTTTCATTTTCAATTTTTGTTATAGTACGCGCAATAGCCCGCTTTTCACCATTGATAATTCCATCGATTAAGTAGTTCAAATTTGAATCCGTCTTCATTTTAGTTAAAACCATTCATTATTTTCAAATTTTATAGTATGTGATTAATATTCAAATTGATATAATTTGACACTATATATTTTAAGATTAATTTGGCAGTATTGCCAGTTAATATTTTATTTTTTCGTAATATTTTAGATATAGGTAGGATACATGAACTCTTTATAAAAATTAACAGAGCGGCGTCTTTGTATCAGAGACCGTCCGCCTAGGCCGCTTCGCTTAACTCTGATACAAGGGTAAGGTAAGGGCAAAGGCAAAGGCAAAAAGACGAGGCAATGCCTCGTCTCTACGGGAGGGATATTATTTCAATTTACTTTACGCTAAAGCTCTTCCGAAAGGGCTTTGAGACATTTTTTACTTTCAATGCGCATTAGTCCCAGGTTAAATGCGGCATTTGCAATAACGACTAAAAATTCTTTTTTACCAGGTATATGGTTTAACTTGAGCAGACCGTCTTTATACTCGATTACAATTTCCTGTATGTTTTTCATATTGATATCAGAACCGGCGCTTTCAACATCTTTTATAAGTTTGGAAATTACCGGGGAAACTTCTGAAACTTGATACTGTTCTTTATATTTAACGGGTATATTCGAGGCTAAAGGGAATCCTTCAACGTCAAAGACAGCCACTAAAACAACGCCTTCAGTTTTTACGAAATTACTTAATATATTCGCCAGGCGCATTTGTTTTTTCTGGCTTTCACGTTCAACTGTCGACTTGACTGGATGGTTAACTTCATCAGCGCGGCGCAATGCCTCTAAAAGCATAGTCTGCCAGCCTTTAAGGATTGTTTCTTTAGGGCATTTAGTTTTCTTATCAACTGAAAAGCTGCCCCCTTCCCAAGACATGATTTCATAGAAAGCATCTTCGCCTTCAACATCATCCACAAAAGCATGAACAATATTACCGTCTTCAAAATAAATCATGCCTTTTTGATTGTCTTTCTGCACATTAAGAGAATTAGTTAACCGCCCCAGACAATTCATTTGTATTAAATCACTCAATTGGAAATCGGAAATACGTCCTTCGAAACCTTTTTTTCCCTCGACTCCATCTAAAATAAACTGGCGCAATTCCTGAATCTCAAAGGGTTTTTCAATATATTTAAAGCAGCCGCGTTTATTAGCCTCTTCCTGCACTTCCGAGGAACCATAGGCGGTCATTATAATGACTTTTGTGGCAGGATAATTTTTTCTTATATCTAACAACAAATCCAATCCGGAAACATCAGGCATTCTAATATCGGAAACAACTACATCCACCGGTAATTGGGATAAAACTTCTAAAGCAGCCAGGCTGCTATTTACAGCGATTAATTCATATTTATCTTTATCCTTAGATAAATGTTTGGAAATAGACCAGGTTAAATCTTCCTCATCGTCGACAACTAAAACACGTTTTTGCTTCAAAACATTATCTCCTTAAATAATAGATTCATAGATTTCTATGTTCTTCAAACTCATATCCCGAATTTTTTTGCCACCCACGAAGTGGCGCCTGTGGCATAAGACACAAAGACTCTAAATTTTATTAATTATTTTTTCTTTGTGACTTAGTGTCTTGGTGGCTATGAAATTTCAAATATCTTCGGTTAGATTTTTATTTTCGATCATTTAGGCTCCATACTTTAGCAGATTTTAAAAATCCATAACTATTTATTTCTACATTTTGTAATTTATCAGAAACCACGCTTATAATTTTTTTATTAAAAAGAACTGTAATGGGCAGATCATTTATAATATATTTTTGAAACTCCCGCCAATTTTCACTCCTGATATCCTTATCAGCGCCGTTCATGGCGTTTTCAAGCAGGCGGTCTACAGTGGGATTGTTGTAAGACATAAAGTTAATTCCGCTTTTAATATTAGATGAATGGAATAATTTTGGCAGGTCATAAGCGTCATTTTCCACCCAATTTATAATAACTCCGTCAAACCTTCCGCTTTCGAGCCGGTTTAATAATCGAGTCCATGACAGGTTTTCAATACATGCATCAATTCCAAGAGCGTTATAATTCGCACGGGTGTTAACCCCCAACTCATTATGGATACGGCTTTCCCTATTGGTTATAATATTTATGGAAAATGCCTGCCCGTCTTTTTTAAGTATTCCTTTTTCTGTCCTTTCATTCCAACCCTCTTTTTCTAACAATTCAACCGCTTTATGCGGATCGTACTCTAAAGGCTTGGCGTTATAATATGCCCAAAATTTTGGATAAGAAGGGGCGTCCTGAACATTGCCATAGCCGGACAGAATTCCATCAACCATAGTTACGCGGTCAAGCGCATAAGTTAAAGCCTTCCTCACATTGCGGGATTTTAACAGCGGCTTCCGTAAATTCCAACCTATAAATGTAAATCCGTTCTCAATATCTGTTTTGATATTATAACCGGATAAACCGGAAATTTCGCTTAGAGCCGATACAGGAATCGAATAAATAAAATGTAATTTATTTTGCTTTAACGCTAAAAGCAGCGAATCTAAATTTTTATAAAAACAGAAAGTAATTTTATCTAAATACGGAACGCCGCCGGGATAGCGGGTATTTTTTTTCAAGACAATCTTATGATTATTTTTTGATTCCAGCAGGAACGGTCCGCAGCCGGTAAAATTTACCATATATTTTTGTGCGGTTGCGTTTAAATCTTTATTAAGATCGATATATTCAAAAGGGATTACGGGGAAACGTGTGAATCGAAAGGGGTCGGTTATTGATTTATTAAATGTGAAACAAACAGTAAGCGAATCAATTAAACGAACGCCGCTTATATATTTTTGTTTAAGAGATGAATCTATTCTATCGCTGTTTTTTAAAATAAATTTATAAGATTCTATTACATCGCCGCCATTAAGAGCTCGTCCGTTACTCCATCTAAAATCTTTATTTAGAAAATATGTAATTGAACGATTATCTTCGCCAACCTGCCATTTAGCAGCTAAGTCCGCAACAGGATTGTTGTCAGCCCCGGAAACAGTCAAGGCAGGATTTAATAGGTATCGACTTATTTCCTGGGAATAGTATTCCTTTAAAGAATAAGGAAAAAGACTGCCGATATTTCCAATCATACCAATATTTATATTTCCGCCATAATATTTTTGTGAATCACTTTCATCAGCTTTTTCACTACAGCCGCGAAATAAAATCAAAAAAAATAATAAAACTAAAACTTTTAGGGATACCGCTCTAAACATATAATTTTTCTTCAACTCCATAATAGATAAAGTATTAAAAATGCCGGGGAAATAAATGTTAAACTATCGAATCGATCCAATATACCGCCGTGCCCCGGTAAAATATTCGATGAGTCTTTTATTTGGACGTCGCGCTTAAACCACGATTCCACTAAATCGCCCAACTGCCCGAGTATGCCGACAATGAGTCCCGATATGACGGCTATCGGCAGAGGTATATGCACAATTTCCAGCCAATTTACAGCCAGAAAAGTAATAACTGCCCCGATCAAGCCGGCGGCAGCGCCTTCCATGCTCTTTTTAGGCGATACCCTTTCAAACAATTTATTACGCCCAAATTTCGTACCGTAAAAATAAGCAAAAGTATCACATATCCAAACTGAAATAAAAATAGTTAATATAAAATATCCGCCTGCATTATCCTGACCGGCAGGCAATATTTTATCTATATTCATCCTTAATATTAAAAACGCCGCTAAAAAAAGAACAGGATAAATAATCCCTAACAAAGAGCAGGCAATATTTAAAACGGCAGAGCCTTTATTGCGGAACATTTCGGAAGCAAAAATAAATATAATCAATATCAGCAAAAGGCATACTGCATAAATATTTAAACCAAACCCCGCCATATATAAAATACATACGCCCGCTATTATGCCCGGCGTTTTTAAAGCATTAACTGATTTTGATTTAATTAAAACATACAATTCGCTTTGCCCGGCGATTGAAATAATCATAATTAATGCAAAAAAATAAACGCCGCCCTTCAGAATCAAAAAGATTATAAGGGGAATACCAACTACTGATACTGCTATTCGGATTAAAAGTTCTCTCATATCTTCTCCAAATAAATATCAATCTGTGAAGTTAGTTATAAAATGCAATTGATGCAAAAGGCATGTTTATTTTTACTGAATTGGTGAAGAGTTGAAGAATTGGAGTAATGGAGTGATGGAGTGCTGGAGTAATGGCTTGGAGAAGAATTGGAGTAATGGAGTAATGGAGTAATGGAGTGATGGAGTACTGGAGTAATGGGTTGGAGAAGAATTGGAGTGATGGATTGAGGTAATGACGCCTGACCTTTAGGCCGGCACCGGATGCAGGGATATTCTGTTTAGCCATTTAACCGGAAAACATATTATCCCATGTATTTTGCAATAATCCCATTCTCAGAACATCGCGATAGGAGTTATTCAAATAAGCGTCTTTATATAAAATCCCTTCTAATTCAAAACCGAATTTACTGTTTAAATTTACATTTTTAATATTTGTATCTACAGAATGAATGAATACTTTGTTAAATTTTAGAATATTAAAACTATAATATAGAAAAAGAAATGTCGCTAACTTCCCAATGCCTTTACTGCGATATTCCACAGCGCCGACAAATTTTTTCATTTCTAACTTTTTAAAGTTATGATCAATATTCTCAGCCCCAATAATTCCTACAAAATTATCATCCTGGTAATAAACGCTAAAATATTTGCGGTCCGATCGATTTAAAAAATATTCATTTAAGGCTAAAGTTTCTTTTGGGAAAAGGCTGATAAGGGTTTTACCTAGTTCAGAATTTTTTAGCCAAATACATACTTGAGGAATTAAATCTGCGCTTAACGGTTTTATCTTTACTTCGTTAAACATAATTTGCTGTTTATTCTGCCAATCATCTTTTACTTCATTTACTTTAAATATTTTATTATAATAACCGTTTCCGTTAGTCATCGTTTTTTGATGAGTGGTAATATGGTCTAACAAATTTACTGAAACAGTTACAATATCACTATTATTAATCCCATAATTTATCAGCTCTTTATAAAAACTGTTTGTGACCATCTTTAGAATTTGATCTTTTTTTTGTTTATCGATATCATCATAATTATTTATCTTTTCCATGGCTTTCCCCTATTTTTAAATTAAAATAGTTTTGAGGAATATAATCTTTTAATAAGTAATGACGATTTTTTATCAGAAAAATTAGTTAAGTCATTAGTAAAAAGAGTTTATTTAAACTACAGGATATATAATAAAATCCAAAATAAAAAGTCGTGAGATAGCTCAAAATATTAAGCTGCTTTTTTGTAACCATTTTCGTAATAGGGGAAGAATTGGAGTAATGTTTTATTGAAGAATGGAAGGATTGGGGTGATGGAGTATTTGGAGTAATAGAGCGGCGCGCTCAGCCACGCATTATACTGTGGATCATTATTCCCAATATTCCATCATTCCCTCATACCATTCTTCTATCTATCCATCGCTGGAGCTAGCCTGCCGAAAACTAAGCCGCTATAAACTTTTACTTGCCGATAATCCTGCTCGGAATTGATAAACTACAAAAAACCGATACGCGTTTTCGGTCAGGTTGAATGAATTGTAGAATGCCTATCAGACAAAAACATTTCTTCTAATTACAACAACCATAAATATAATAAACAACTAAGAAAACAATTTCAAAAGATACAATTTGCTACTTATAGTATGTAGACATATATATAGCAATTAAGATATTTTACAACATATCTGGAGGCATTTTATGAAAACAGAAATAAGTTTAGTTGATTTAGTTTCACGTAATATCAGGGAACACAGGAAAAGAAATAAAATATCGCAAGAAAAATTAGCTGAAATTTCTGGGCTTCACAGAACTTATATAGGAGCTATAGAAAGATCAGAAAGAAATATCACATTAAATACACTTCAACTTATCGCCAACGCTCTTAATATTGAAGCAAAAAATTTATTAGAGCCTTAGAAAAAGTAAATATTGCAAGGAAGGTAATCTTGAAAAAAGAAAATTTTATCAAGAACATAAAAAATAATAAGTTAACAATTTATGATCCAATTGAGATAGGTGATAAAAAACTTTGGATTCCGACTAAAGAGCTACAAAATATTTTATTAAGAGAGATATGTGGTATATCTTTAAAGGGATTACCACTAAGGACAAGGTCTAAAGTGGTAAAAAGTGAAGTCTGTAAAGCGCTCGGTTATCCAATCCCTAAATCATTTAAAAAAACAAAGCCAAGGTTCTCTGGACAAAACTTTGATACTTATTCACAAAAAAGAAATAATTTACAAGTATGGAATAATGATATTGAACCTACTCAGAGATATGTAATTCTACAAATATCAGAAGATGATGTTATAAGTAATGTAAAAGTATGTACAGGACAAGAATTAGCTAAACTTGATAAAACTGGAACATTGACACAAAAATTTCAGGCAAGGTTAGATGTCGGTGATAAAGAATATGAACTTATTTCAAAAACAGATACATCTAACCTTGAGAAATTAACAAAGAAGTATGATTCAAAAATAAAACCAAATAAATGTAATCCAACAGACCGGTTAATGATAGGTACTTTAATTCCTATTAATGAAATTTTTAATATCTTAAAATCTTTAATTGGATTTAAATTTAAGGACGTAGGTGCAGATCAAGAACGAAATAGAGGAGCTGCATTACATAAAATTGTTTGTGAAAAACTTGCATATACTTCTTACGCTGATAATGGGCAATTCCCAGATATCAGGAATCAATTATTAGAAGTAAAACTACAGACATCACCTACTATAGACCTTGGTTTAGTTAGCCCAGATAGCACTGAACCTCTTGATATAACTAAGATTAACGGTATCACTGTTAGACATTGTGACGTACGATATGCCATTTTTTATGCAAAAATCAATAATGGTTATGTTGAGATTAAAAACTTCTTTTTAACAACAGGAGAAGACTTCTTTACCAGATTTAAACAATTTCAAGGAAGGGTTATAAATAAAAAACGACAACTGATTTTACCGCGTAATTTTTTCGATATTTAAACCAAATGAATGCCAAACCAATGTATTTATAGAATTATAAATTTCAGGACTATAATTGTCATCAGAATTATAATATAATTCTTGTGTTAACTTTATAATTTTTTTAGAAGTATAGGTATTGATTACAGGGATAGGAAAACTTTCAACATATTGAGTCATAAACCTTCTTCTTCCTGCATATAATTTATTATTAAATTTATGATCATAAAATTCTTCAATAAATGTAGAATTACTAATTGCTAATATCAACCATAAATAATTTTCATCCGCTTCGTCATTCAAAGTAAACCAGTAACAATCACCGTTTACAATAGCGCCACTCATATCCAACCAGAATGTTGGTTTTTTAGAAATATCCCAAAAAACTATTTTATGTTTCTTCCAACTTGAAGGATCTTGTGGAACCCATAGTTCGAACCAATTACGTCCAGAATCAATTACATATTTTCTACTTTCTAATTTTTCACGATATGAATTTAAATAATTTAATGTCTTTGGATAGTCCTGTAAATTTACAACTGAACGTTTACCATTTGATATAATATGAGGGTAAAGTATTTGGTTTTTAATTTTTTGTTTCTGTACTTTAAATCTTTGTGCAACATGGTGAGTAAATAACGGTTTTAATAATTCATACTCAGGTTGCATCTCAGTTGGCAAAGCACTCCAATCTTCACGGATAAAAATTTTATCGGCAGTTGTTTTTACACCAACTCGTACTTTCCCAATTTCGCCAAAAGTCGTAAAAGTATTATTCTTAATTTGATTTAACCAGTTATCAACTTTTTCAGATGATAGTCGCCATACACTATCCATTTTTAAACCATGGTCAAGAACACCTTGTTTTACATTAAGAACTCTGCCATCTTTGATGCGTACTAATCCTTTGTATTTTAAGGCGTCAATAACTGTCTCTGTTTTGTACTCTGGCTTTTTATTATCGCTAGAATAGATAGATACAAAACTTGATTTTTCGAATGTGGTTTTATTTATATTTCTTCGTACCAAGAGTACTGCTGGTAAAACTGCCGCTTCAAAAAGTTTAGTATCACCGAAATCCCAAATATTTAAAAGATCAAACAATTGCAGGATTGTCTTTCGAGTAGTAGAACCAGCTCGCGTTACCATGAACCTATTTGATACAATTATTCCAGCGGTTCCGCCATTTCTCAAGACCATTGAGTATGCTTTTAAAAAAGCATGGTATAGATCAACTCTTCCTTTTAAATTAAATTGAAGAGCAATTTTTTGTGAAGTCTCAGCGCCCAATACTTGAGTTCTCACATAAGGTGGATTAGTAATTATTATATCAAATTTAATGTTTCTAGATTTGAACAAATCAAGACTATTCTCGGATGAATAATTGTCTAAAACAAATTCTAAAAAATCTTTACATTCTAAATTTAATTTGATTTCAGGATAAAGTGATTTAATTCTACTTGTCGCAAAATCTATTGCGTCTTTATTTGTATCAAAACCAAATATCTCAAAGTCTCGTATATTATTTGCATAAAACTCTTTAATAATTGATAAAAGTAGTTCACCATCACCAACCGCTGGATCTAGAATTTTAAACTTATATTTCTTACCTGATATCTGTGAAACAATATTCGAAGCCACAAAATCAGAAAGAATTGTTGGTGTATAATGCGATCCTGTTCGTTTTGTTTCTTTTGTACTTAATTGAATCATCTCATAATCTCACAATTATTTAATGCAAATATATATGTGACTTGATGAAACTACAAATAATTTAATAAGTGAAATGAGATTATTTGCACAGGCATTCTAACAATTCATTAATCCAGCAATTCAGTAATTCAAATCTTCCATCACTCCATACCGACCATTCACTGAATAATAATATTCTACAGAGGTTTATCAACCACCGCTAATGTAATTCGGCTTATGCAGATAAGTTTATTCCGGTCGTCATGTATTTTAATTTCCCATACCTGACTTTTTCTGCCGATATGGACCGGCTTTGCTTTGCCATAGACAAATCCTTCCGTTACAGAACGCAAATGATTAGCGTTGATTTCTATGCCTACACTGGTATACTTTTGAGGATCAACACACAAGTAGGCTCCCACGCTGCCTAATGTTTCAGCTAATGTAACAGACGCTCCGCCATGCAGCAATCCCGCCGGTTGTTTTGTGCGATTATCAACAGGCATTTTGGCTTGCAGATAATCCGATCCGATTTCAGTAAACTCAATGCCGATATGTTCCAACATATTATTCTTACACATTTTACTTAAATCTTCTACGGTATAATTTTTAAACCAAATACTCATTTTACATCCTTTTCGGTCGCTTGCTCCGTAAGATTAGAGAAATATAATTGATGTTTAATATAGTTAAAATCTCGTTTTTAATGAAATGTTTTTGAGGATGTATATCAAAAACAGCTCAAACTATTGAGCGAGGTATTACATAAAAATGTGCTTTTTAGTATAAATATAGGGAATGCATATTTCAGATAATATTTAATTGTATAGTCCCGACTGACAGGCTGTTGCTCTAGTGTTTTTCCTGTTATTTCGAGAGTCTTTTAACGATCCCGAATCGTCGGGATATTGTTATTATTGACGTTATATCCCGATTTTCGGGACACTCCGTTCCTGCCCCCGCCAGAGGTGGTCGGTGAAATGACATCTTGGATGTTCTGCAACAGCCTGATATTTGGGAAATGTTCTATTCAAACAGATACTGCATAAAGAGGCTTGATCATCCCCGTATCCAGTAATCGGTAATCAGTAACCGGTATCAGGTATCCCCGCAAAAGCGTCCCGAATATTCGCATAGCCTTCAACTTAATAGAGAGAAGTCTTACTTACCCCTTA
>JAUXGF010000363.1 GCA_030622395.1 Calditrichaceae bacterium | reverse complement strand
TCAAATTTTAGTTTATAATTTCCAAGCCACGGAATTGCATTCTCCTTTGTAAACCAATCTGTTTCGTATAGCAATGGAAGATGTACTTTTTTATTCAGCGTTACCTTTATTGTTTTTTAAGGCTCGGAAGTTATATCAAAATAAGCATAGTTTTTAATAAAAAGCCTGAATATTTTTTGTGATTTACTTTCCTCAAATTGACAACCTTTGCCGCTATATTTCTTTTTTCTTTATTGATAAAATAAAAATTAAGGAAATGGCAAAGGATATAAGATACAATAAGCTTGACTTTGAGAGCAAATTATTTCAGAATATAATTAAAATGATTTGCTACCGGGCTGAAACAAGCTTTTCAATTTTACTAGCTTCAAATTATAAGAAGAAAATCTCAGAGATGAGGGCATTAACAAAAAGTTTAATCAAAATTAAAACAAATATAATTCCCAACGAAACCGAGAAGACTCTGACAGTAGAGCTATATTCGCTGTCTAATAACAGGGATAATATTGCAGCAAAGGAAATATGTGAAATATTAAATGCTTCAGAAACAAAATTTCCAGGGACAAATATGTGTTTGTTTTATAAATTAGCGATAGAATAATTTACGATAAGTCAGGAGTTCTGAACTTAAACGATTATTAATATTACTTTAAAAAATTACCACCACAAAATTATAAAATTTCACATTCAATTCCAATCTAAATAAAAAGTCATTAATGAGCGTTATGTGCACCGCCTCCATGTTATGACATGGCTTTAATCCATATATTACTCTTGCATTGATTTTATATTCAAAATTTCTCGTCATATTTTGTCCATAAAAAATCACCTAATTCCCAGGCTTTTTTTACTGTTGTCTCACACCATTTTATACTGTATTCTTGTAAATATTTTTTTGCAAGAGCGGGGTCTTTTTTATACAATTTCAATGCCTGTTCATCAACCTCCCTTTGAGAATCAAACAGCTTTTTTTGTAAAGGACGCCAAACATTATTGACGTCTTTTCGCATATCTCCCCAGCGTTGCGCCGCTAAAGTTCCCAGCCTGTTAAAACCCCACCAGGCGGATTCCCGTGAATATCCTTTTATGCGCGCCGGCGTCTTAAAAGATTGCGGAACATCCGAAATGGAACAGTAAAGAGGGGTATAAATCGAAGTGGCGGCGTTATCCCAAGCCAGCCAAACCACGCCGCCTATTTCATCAGGCAGCCAGCCGCGCGTTTGGATAATTGTCGCATAAACCGTATACCATCGCGCAATTGTCCTCTCGCCGCGCCAGCCCCAGCCGCCGTTAATTTTAAAAAGAGGATTCATGTCGTAAGGCATAAAAGGATTGGCTAAAGGCGAGATTTCTGTTTCCCCGTTTTCATTAACCCAGGTTATATCTTTTATCATATTAAATTCCGTGCCTTCGTAATAGTCCTGGAAAATACGGACGAGTTTATCCAATGTAATTAGCGTATCCGGTTTAACTGAAAAGGGAAAATTTTCTGAAGTAGGATTCAATTTTAAGGACGGCGCCAATAAATCAAATACCCGCCATTCCCGGCGCCTGCTCGACATTTTATGACGACCGTTAGGATCATAAGCGTAACAAAACTCGAATGCGCCGTCTTTAGGGTTCCACCAACCGCTGTCTTGCGCCACGGCAAAAACATTATCCGAAGCCATAAAATAATCGGGATTACTTAAGTCGATTTGACGAATACGGCCGGCGTTAGCATTAACGGACACATGATCGTCGGGAACTCTTTGCGCAGCCCAGATCGAACCAATATTTCCTTTACCGGCGCCAACTATTTCCAGATGCCACACCTCGTTTTTATCGGCAATAGTCAAACACTCGCCGCGGTCTATCCATCCATATTTTTGAGTCAAATCACCGGCAAGTTTTATAGCCTCGCGCGCAGTTGTGCATCGTTCCAAAACCAATTTATGTAATCGATAAAGATCAATAATGCCTTTATCCGACTGTAAAGATTTACGGGCGTAAATTGTAGATTCACCAATAGACAACTGATGCTCATTGATACACGGCAAAGTCGTATTAATATAACCGTAAGTCTTTTTTACCTGCGGAATTTCACCAATAGGAATATCCCGCACCGTCGGCATAGCAAAAGAATCACACTTCTCAATTTTAAACATGGTGACTGTTGAACCTTCCGGATGCGTTTTAGATGGTATAATATCCATCCAACAGCGATCCCGGTGGCTGTCGCAGGTATGCGAGGTAATAACGGAACCGTCGGCGGTCGCTGATTTGCCCGCTGTAATAGTCGTGCATCCGTCAAATAATTCGTTTTGATCTTCTTTGTCCTTTTCTGAATAATAGATCTGACTTTGGGAACGGACAATTTCAGAGTGTAAAAATATTATGAGGACAGCTAAAGGAAAAAGAAATAAATAACGCTTAGCCATTGAACTAAAAAGAAGAATACAATTTATCATTTTGATTTATCCTTTTAAAAGTTTATAAGGGCATATTTTTCTTACCCATCCCTTATCCAAAAACGATGAAAAAATCCAACGCTGATTGCTGATTGCTGAAAGCTTTTATACAATCCATTTCAAATTGACTATAAATTAATCAAAGTTTGAAGCAGCTCCATACTTATCTTCTCGCTTTGTTTGTTTTTATCAAGCTTAGGATTCCACGAAGATAAAGAAACGGCTGCAACCTTTCCGGATTGAGCTAATCGTTTAAAAACTGATTGTACGATCTGAGATGATGGTCCGTCTTGAGCGGGATAATTTTGAGCGGGAACTTCCTGCGAAGAGACAATATCAGTATCATAATGAACATATAAGGCGCCTTCCGGAAATGGATTCTTAAGCAATGCTTCAACATTGGTTAAATGAATTATCTCCGATTCTGCAACCAAATCCCGCTCACCGGCGTCCAGATCACGGGCGTCTGTTAATATAACTTTAGCTTCGGAAATGGGTTTGAGTCCAACTGCGTCCATCATTGTTTGTTCACCGCGACCAACCAGCATCGCTAAAGGCATGCCGCCCAAAAATCCGCTGGAACTTGTTTGCCATGTATTAAAATCACCGTGAGCGTCAAACCAGATAAGCGTTGGATTAATTCCCGCCCGCTGCAATCCTGCAAACACGCCAATAGCGGTACAGCAATCACCCGCGATACTCACCGGTCGTTCACCGATTGTAATTGTTTCCGCTGTAAAATCAGCAAGCGATCGATGTATAACGGACATTCGTATTTGCTTATCACCGCCGGGCAGCAACGGCTTATTAATAAGCCAATCCGGCGTCGTTAATGATTCTAATTCAGGTAAGGCTTCATCTAAAAAGAATGGTGATAAGATAAAACTATTTTTCATTTGATTAGATATTTGCTTTTTGTTCGGTAATCAATAAAAACATAATCAATCCCGTCCCGAATATCAGGGTGTTGCAGAATGGGGCTAAAGCCCCAAAAATCAAGGGATCATTTGATCCCCGAGCTGAAGCTCGGGGTTATTCATTCCATCATAATCTATTGAATTTAATATGAATAGCCCCGACTTTTAAGTCGGGGACAAATGAAGTAAAAAAACAAATCTCTAAGCCTTTTAAGGCTTTTTAAGGGTTCTGCAACACCCTGATATTCGGGATCGCTTCGTGAAAGGGTCGGAAATTTGTCCCGGATAGAAACTATGCAATTAATTACAGTGTCAATAATTATTGTTTTACCGGCTCTGCAATGGAAATCCTCGAAGGATTATTTCCCCAGGCTTGTTTTAGTCTGTCAAGTACGTCAATATATAAATCATATTTCGTTTGTTGATTGGTTTGTAATGAAACAATAAGATTAGGTTGTTCCCTTAACATTTCTCTTATCTTATAAGTAATATCTTTTGATTT
>JAUXGF010000355.1 GCA_030622395.1 Calditrichaceae bacterium | reverse complement strand
TTACTTTAATCTTATTTTTAACAGCTCCGCTTTTAGCGCAGGATATTTTTGAAGAGGCGGTAAGCGGTACGCCGCAAGATGAAATTGAAGTTAGAGATAAATCTTATGAATTAAACGGCTATTTCCGCGGCGTGTTTTACGGAGGAAAAATTCCCGAAAAAGATGAAACAGAATTGAAAAGCGGCTATGGTGAAGCAGCGCTTAAATTCCGGGTGCGCAAACAGAATTTTGGCGATGCCTTTGCAGATATCCGTTTCCGCCGCGGTAGTGAATTCGATGAATATGTGTCGGAAATAAATCTTCGCGAGGCTTATGTCAATACTTACATCGGGAATTTTGATTTTCGCTTCGGGCATCAGATTGTTGTCTGGGGACGCGCCGACGGGCTCAATCCGACTGATAACATTTCACCAAAGAATATGCTTGTTCGCTCAGTGGATGAAGATGATCGCCGGGAAGGAAATTTCCTGTTTCGTTCGTTTTACAACATCCAGCCATTCAGAATGGAGGCAATCTGGATTCCGGCTTATGCTGCGTCGGCGCTTCCTTTGCGAATTACCGCGCTGCCTGCCGGAATTACGCTTGCAGAAGAGGAATATCCGGATGCTAACTTGAAAAACAGCGCCGCTGCCGTGAAAGTGAATTTTGAATTGGCGTCGTTTGATGGTTCAGTGTCTTATTTTAACGGCTTTAATCCATTGCCCGGCATTAATGCAGCAATACCGGACAGCGCGACAATAAGTATTCTGCCTCAGGCATATAGAATGCATGCTGCCGGCGCAGATTTTTCGACTACAATCGGTTCACTCGGATTGAGAGGGGAATTAGCTTACAAAACACCCCATAAAAATCATAAGAAATATATTTACATACCTAATCCCGATCTTCAATATATAGTCGGCGCCGATAAGGAGTTTGGCGATTTTTGCATAATTTTTCAGTACGTCGGTAAATATGTATTTGACTTTGAAAAATTGTCAAAACCACAAACGTTGGAAGATCAGTTAAATTATGAACTAGCGCTTTATAACAGGATGTTCTCGTCCCAGTTGAATGAAATAACCCATGCAATTTCTTTCCGACCGGCATGGATGCTAATGTATGAGACTCTCAATTTAGAGCTGTCGGGATTGTACAACTTTACCACCGGGGAGTTTTTCATCAAGCCTAAAGTTACTTATGATATTGCCGACGCCCTGACTTTTACTTTAGGCGGTGAACTTTATACCGGGCCTGATGAAACATTGTATGGTACTATTGATGAGTCGTTAAGCGCAATTTTTATTGAATTGAAAACATCGTTTTAACATGAATTATTTATAAATCCTTGCCACAAAGGCACCAAGACACGAAGAAACAATTAGATAAAACCTAATTGAATTATATACTCAGTTTTGTGCTGATAATTTAGGGAAAATATTCTTATTAATTGTTTTATAAAACTTTGTGTCTTTGTGCCTTGGTGGCGAAAGAATTTTTCAGGTTAATAATCAATTAACAATCTGAAAGGAAGATAAAATGAAACCAACAGCAGACTTAATCATCAAATTCCGCTGGCTGATCATTGTCGGTTTTATCGGCATAACAATGTTTTTTGCCAGCCAGATACCCAAAGCCAAACTAAATCCCGATATGTTGACTTATATGCCGGAAGATATGCCGTCGAGAATTAATAAGCAAAAAATAGAAGACCTTTTCGGCGGCACGGAAATGCTTATGGTTCTGGTTAAAACTGATGATGTATTGAAAACTGAAACACTAAAAAGAGTCAAAAAACTATCAAAACAGGTAAAGCGAGTCAAAGGCATCGATAAAGTGTTATCGCTATTTGAGTTGAAGTATATCAGATCGGAAGACGGGGCAATGGTCGTTGACCCGGCTGTAAAACGCATACCTAAAACGCAAGAAGATCGGGAACGTTTGAGAGATGAAATCAGGGACAATGACATTGTTTATGGAAATGTTGTTTCCGAGGACTTTACGGTTACAGCCGTAATCGCAATGGTTGAACCCGGCGCTTCCGACGAATATCTTTTAGGTGAAGTCGAAAAAATAATCGCCAAAAATCCGGGTGAAGAGAAGGTTGTCATCGGCGGCACGCCTTATTCAAGATTTAGTACGGGCACGAGTACCAAAAAAGATTTGGGACGATTATTACCCGTTGCACTGCTTATCATGCTTATTTTTCTTTATTTTTGTTTTAAACAGTTCAGAGGAGTATTGCTGCCTTTTCTGGTAGTAATTATGTCAATTCTGGTTTCGATGGGACTGATTCCGCTTTTGGGCTGGCAGATAACGGTGATAACCATCATCCTGCCGGTACTGCTTGTGGCCATTGCCAATGATTACGGCATTCATCTTATCGCCAGATATCAGGAAGATAATATCCCCGGCAATGATTATTCTAAAAATGAGCTGGCAAAAAGAATGTTCACCCATCTTGGTTTTCCTGTTTTACTGACCGGATTGACTACTGTGGTCGGTATGCTTTGCTTGCAGGGACATATATTGATTCCTGCGGGACAGCTCGGAATTTTAGCGGCGATAGCGATTGCGTTTGCATTGGTCGCCAGTCTTTTTTTCATCCCGGCGGTTACTTCGCTGCTGCCAAAACCAATTCCGGTTATTCTGCCGGAAGGCAATGGCAGGAAAAAGCCGTTACTCGAACGTCTGCTTGGCTTTTTCGGAAATCTTGTATCAACCAGGCCAAAAGCCGTTATTGCCGGGTTGCTTATTTTTACAGCATTGGCGTCAATTGGAATATTCTTTGTGGCAGTGGATACCGATCCAATCAATTATTATGATAAAGACCACCCGGTTGCTTATTCAGCAAATTTGATTAATAACAATTTAGGCGGTTTTTTCCCGGTATGCGTTGTCTTTAAAGGCGATATTAAAGAGCCGCGAATCTTGAAGAAAATAGACCGGTTAGAGCGTGAAATTGAAAAAATGCCTGAGATCGGCAATACCACGTCGATTGCCCGCGTTGTCCGCCAGATGAGCCGTGTTTTAAATGATGAGGGAGAATCCGGATATGATAAGATTCCTGATACTCGCAATGCCATTGCCCAATATTTTGAACTCTACCTGATGAGCGGAGATGCGGAAGATTTTGAAAAGATGGTCGATTTTCCATACCAGCATGCCATAATCAACGCACGCATCAATACATCCAGCACATCTACTCTAAGGAAAGTTGTTGACCGGATTAACGCCATGATAAAAGATGACCCTGATGTTCAGTTTGTAGGCGGTCAGGCTGATATTTTTTCGGATTTAGCGGTAAAAATGGTTCACGGACAATTTATTTCGCTGGCAATGGCTCTGATTGCCGTTTCACTGCTGCTGATGCTTTTATTCCGTTCTGTTGTTGCCGGACTTATTTCTGCCATTCCCCTGGCGCTGTCAATGATAATAGTATTCGGTCTTATGGGACTTTTCAGGATTGAGCTAAATGTGGCGACTTCGTTGCTGTCATCTATCATGATCGGCGTGGGCATTGATTACACTATTCACTTTCTCTGGCGCTATAAAAAAGAATTGCAGCGCGGGCTGTTACACCGGGAAGCGATTAAACAAACACTAATAACAACCGGTAGGGGAATTACTTTTAATGCTTTTTCAGTGATCGTCGGCTTTACGGCGCTATTGCTGTCCAGTTTTGTACCGGTGCGCTTTTTCGGTTTTCTAATTGTAGTTTCTGTTTTTGCCTGTCTGGTGGGAGCTTTGGTGTTTATTCCGGCGGTTTGCCTTATATTGAAACCAACGTTTTTGGAACCAAATAAAAAGTAAAATCGGGATATAAAAAAATGAAAAATGAGCTATAATGAATATAGCGATATAATAGTTCTATGAAGCCTTTTTTTACCCATCCCCCGGTCCCGAACGGTCGGGATGAAAGAATCTGTGTGCTTTGTATAAGTAATTAAGATATATAAG
>JAUXGF010000281.1 GCA_030622395.1 Calditrichaceae bacterium | reverse complement strand
GCTAATTTTATGCACTTTTATTTTGCGAAACAACTATTTTAAATACCTGATTTTCATACACGGGGTCAGGAGCTCTGAATCTTTGTAACCAGTTCCATGTACCCACTCGAAACTGATACTTTACATTTTTATAAAGTTTTTCTTGACTTTCAATTATTTTGAATTATATTAAACCTGTAATCATTACAATTAAGTAATGATATTTAATTAATAACCGTTATAAATAAAGCATGTCAATTGATAAAACTATTTTGAAAGGTTAAATAAATATATGAGCATTATTGAAATAGAAAACTTGAGCCTATCATTAAATGGCAAAAATATATTAAACGGCTTAAATATAGATTTTTGGGAAGGTCATATTCACGCTATAGTGGGGCCAAACGGCGCCGGTAAATCAACTCTTGCCAGTACTATAATGGGCTTAAGCGGATACAGAAATTTTGAAGGCGATGTTAAACTCAAAGGCAAATCTATCAAAAAGTTGAACTTAGACGAACGTGCCCGTAAGGGAATTACTATGGCATGGCAGGAACCAGCAAGATACGAAGGGTTGACCGTTGAACAATTTTTAAAAGCCGGGGCAAAAGATAAAAGTAATGAAAATATTAAAAGCATCCTTTCTAAAGTCGGCTTAAAACCTGAATCATATCTAAAAAGAGCTGTTGACAAAACTTTAAGCGGCGGAGAGAGAAAAAAAGTTGAGATTGCTTCCATACTGGCTATGCAGCCTGAATTTGTAATGATGGATGAGCCTGATTCCGGAATAGACGTGGCTTCTCTTGAAAATATTTTTAATACCATAAAAATTCTAAAAGAAAACGGTTCTACAATTGTTCTTATTACGCATAGTTTAGCTGTATTAAAACAGGCTGATCATGCCTTTTTAATGTGCGGCGGAATGATTTTAGAAAAAGGCGCCGCCGAAAAGATTATTCCCTATTTTGAAGGAAAATGCCTGCCCTGCCCTCACATTAATGTGCCAGACGAGAATATATTTAAAGGGGATAATTGAAATGACTAATAATAAAATAATTGACGATTTATATAAACTCACGGAAATAAATCCACATTCCGTTATGAACGATCCTGACGTCGCCCATTTGACTATTCATCATAATAAAGTTCTTGGAACTCATCTTGTGCCGGGTCTGCATGTTGATGTGCAAAGTTTTGAAGATGGTATAAACGCTAAAATTAGAGTAGATAAAGATACAATTATTAAAAACCCTGTCCATATCTGTTTTGGAATGCTGCCGGAAAAAGGCGTACAGAAAATTATTATGGATGTTCATGTAAAGGAAAATGCACAGGTTTCCATTATTGCACACTGTGTGTTTCCGAACGCTGTTGATGTTAAACATATAATGGACGCCAATATAAAGATAGACGATAATGCCCGCTATTCATATTTTGAAAGACATGTACACGGGGACAAAGGCGGAATAAAAGTATATCCCAAAGCAAAGGTAGAGTTAGGAAAGAGAAGCCGCTTTAAAACAGAATTTGAGTTGTTAAAAGGCAGAGTGGGCGAAATATATATTGATTATGAAACAACAGGCAAAGAATACAGCGTGCTTGAGATGACTTCCAGGATAAACGGAACAGCCGATGATATCATAAATATTAAGGAAACGGCATATTTAACAGGCGAGGGAGCAAGAGGAGCGCTTAATTCCAGAATTGCAGTCAGGGAAAACGCAAAAGCGGAAGTATATAATAAACTCATTGCCTCCGCCGCTCATGCAAGAGGTCATGTGGATTGTAAGGAAATTGTTCAGGGTAATGGAATAGCCACGGCAGTGCCTGTTGTAGAGGTAAATCACCCCAAAGCGCATGTTACGCACGAAGCCGCAATCGGCAGTGTGGACGATAAACAATTGCAAACGCTAATGGCGCGCGGCTTAACAGAAGACGATGCTACCGATTTAATAATTGAGGGCTTGCTAAGTTAACAATTGTTTATTACCAATTCCCCTCTTGTTGGAGCGAAGCGGAAAGGGGTTACCCCGAATTTTCGGGATGCAAGTAGGGGTGGGTTTGCATTTACACAACCACCTAACCCCCTTTTCTAAGGGGAAATTAACTGTATCGGAACACATTCGTGCATACTTTGTTGAGGGCGAAAACCATTGAGTGTTTACATGAAAGCTGAATGCTGGCAGCTGAGTGCTGATTGCTGAACGCTTTAATCATTTGTTATACCAGGCATTTATCAAATATGGGAGACCGTATGACTAAAACTAAAAATATCTCGACAGATTATTTAAAGGAATTGCTTGAATCAAAAGATGTAAAACCTTCTTTTCAACGGCTAAGCGTTTTAAAATATATAATACAGAAAAAAAATCATCCTTCAGTGGATACAATTTTTAAAGCTTTATCAAAAGATATCCCGACTCTGTCTAAAACTACAATTTACAATACGCTGAATCTGCTTACTCAAAAGGGAATTGTCACTGCTTTAACAATTGCCGATAATGAAACAAGGTATGATTTTGGCGAGGAGCATCACGCCCATTTTCAGTGCGCTGTTTGCGGAATGGTTTTTGACGTCAAAGTTGATTCAGACTTTTGCGATAGAGATTTTATAGACGGTCATAAGGTAGATGAAATACAAGTCCATTTTAAGGGAGTGTGCAGTAACTGTTTAAATAAAAATAATACTTTTTTAAAGCATTAAATTATTGTATTTTTTTTCAAAGAGCTTAAGTAATATTAATTTATCAAAGGAGTGTATTATGTGTGAAGTAAAAGTCGGGCAAAAAGCCCCTGATTTCGAAGCACCTGCTTTTCATAAAGGCGGATTTAAAAATATTAAACTTTCCGATTATTCAGGGAAATGGGTTGTTTTATGCTTCTATCCGGGTGATTTCACTTTTGTTTGACCTACGGAATTAGCGGCAGTTGCCGCCAAGTATAATGAGCTGCAAAAGTTAGATGTAGAAGTTTTATCCATGAGCGTGGATAGCAGGTTCGTCCATAAAATCTGGCAGGAAGAAGAATTATCTAAAATGGTGGAAGGCGGCGTTCCGTATCCTATGCTTTCCGACGGCGGAGGTAAAATAGGTAGACTTTATGGAGTATATGACGAAGCCGCCGGCGTTAATATTCGCGGTAGATTTATCATAGACCCGGACGGCGTTGTACAGGCAATGGAAATTTTAACTCCGCCGGTGGGACGAAATTTTGACGAATTAACGCGGCAGATTCAGGCTTTTCAACATGTGCGTAAATCTAAAGGAAGTGAAGTCTGTCCGGCCGGCTGGCAACCTGGTAAGCCGACATTAAAACCGGGACCATCCTTGGTTGGTAAGGTTTGGAAAGAATGGAAACCGGATATGTAATTATCATTTAAAAACAAAAGGGGTAAAAATGTTATCAGAAAAAATGATTGAACAACTTAACGAACAAATTAAATATGAATTATTTTCAGGGCATTACTATATATCTATGGCTGCTTATTGCGCTTCAAAAGACCTAGAAGGTTTTGCTAATTTTTTTATCATTCAGGAGCAGGAAGAGCGTTTCCATGCCATGAAATTTTTTCATTATATCAATGAACAAGGCGGGGACGTAAAGATCATCGGGCTGGATCAACCGAAAACAGATTTTAAATCGCTGGAGGAAGTATTCGATTTAGCCTGGAGGCACGAACAATTCGTTACCAAACGAATCCATAAATTAATGGATTTTGCTATAGAAGAAAGAGATCACGCCACCCAAAGCTTTTTGAAATGGTACATTGACGAACAGGTTGAAGAAGAATCGACAATGCTGAGCTTACTCAGGAAAATTCAACTTGTCGGTGGAAAGGGACATGGTATTTTAATGCTGGACGGCGAATTGGCAAAACGTCAGTTTACTCCGCCGGCTGCATAAAAATAAAACGATATAAAAATTAGTAATTACGAATTACGAATTGCAAGTTGCTGATTCATGGTACTATAAGTAATTTTTATATAACCTTTCATGTTCTATTAATTCAACTAACAATGCACAAATATGTCCCTCTCGATCAGACGGGAAAAGCCTTCTGCGCTCAGTTTTCAGATATTTGTGTAGAAATTTTAACTTGAATGCTGATAGCTGACAACTGATAGCTTTCATATAAATATAAATAATAAAGGGAGATTCGTCATGACTCAATTAAATCAAATTTATAAATGTGAAATATGCGGAAATATTGTTGAGCTAGTTCATACAGGCGCCGGTAAACTGGTTTGCTGCGGCAAGCCGATGAACTTATTTGAAGAAAATACCACAGACGCTGCTACGGAAAAACATGTGCCGGTGATTGAAAAAACCAGCGATACCGTAACCGTAAAAGTAGGCAGCGTCGCCCATCCTATGGAAGAAAAGCATTATATCGAATTTATTGAATTACTGGCGGATGGCAAAGTTTACCGCAAGTTCTTAAATCCGGGAGACAACCCGCAGGCTGTGTTTGAAATTTCAGCGGACAAAATTGAAGCAAGGGCTTACTGCAATATTCATGGACTGTGGAAGGCATAATTTTTTAAAGTCGATTCTATTATAGCCAAAGATATTTGTCCCGATTCAGCGGGAAGCCACAAAAGTAAAAATTCCCCCTTAATAAAGGGGGTTAGGGGGTTGTCTTTTTACAAGACTTCCCATTTAAAACAAATTTATCAGATATTTTAAATTTTTACAACCCCCTTAATCCCCCTTTTCTAAGGGGGAAATACTGTATTTAAAATTAATTTCGACATGCCGGGATCTTAGTTTAAAGAAGATAGATTATAATAAGTGTTTG
>JAUXGF010000434.1 GCA_030622395.1 Calditrichaceae bacterium | reverse complement strand
GTTTATAGGGGAAAAAACCCCCAACAATGGGAGGCCCCATAGGGGCGGCAACTCCGGTGGGGATTACAGAAGAATGGAATCCTAAAGAATTGGTATTTATTATTTGATATTTGTTATTTCCGGTTTATCCGGCTTAGGGTGTAACCCTTTATATTAAGAAGTATGAAATTAAAAATCATTGACCATAGTAAAATTTTATCATAATTTGCATTTATGTAAACTTAGGGTGAGTTCTCTTCAAAGTTTAATTGTCAATTACAACTATATGTTTCATGGATAATAAAATTATGAAACGTCGTGAATTTTTTAAAAAGGGATTAGCCCTGAGCGGGGGATTCTTGTTGACGCCATCCACAATAGCGGCTTGTTCCAAGGATTCATCCCGGCTAAAGGGTAAATCAAAAGTTGTCATTTCGCGCGACAGCCTCCTTCAAACAGCGCAGCGTCCTCTTGAATCCGACCGGCTGATTAAAATGTTAGATAATACCATGCAATCTCTATTTGACCGTGACAACCCCGTTGAAGCCTGGAAAGAAGTTGTAAACCCGGGAGAGGTGGTGGGGCTTAAAGTCAATTGTTTGTCAGGTCGTGGATCGACTCATATTGAATTGGTAAACGCAGTCTGTGAAAGACTTCAGGAAGCGGGGATTAAAGCCTCTGATATTGTTATCTGGGACCGGTTTAATACGGATTTGGAAGACGCCGGTTATAAAATTAATTATAATGGACGGGGCGTGCGTTGTTACGGCAACGATGTTTTTGGGTTTGAATCCGATTTTGAAATGTACGGGTCGGCTGCCAGTTTAGTTTGTAAAACCCTAACCCGTGTATGCGATGCGGTTATTAACCTGCCGCTTCTCAAAGATCACGGCATTGCCGGGGTTACGATGTCGCTTAAAAATCTTTTTGGCGCTATTCACAATCCACATAAATATCATCTTGACGTCGGAGATCCTTATATAGCGGATGTTTACATGATGCCTTCCATCCGCAGGAAAGTGCGGTTGAGTATCTGTGACGCGGCAACGGCTCAATATGAAGGCGGCCCCTCTTTTATGCCGCAGTGGACATGGCGGTATAATGGTTTGATTGCCGGAATGGATCCGGTGGCTCTTGACTATACAGGCTGGAAAATTATTGAACAAAAACGAGTCGAAATGGGTATAAAATCATTAAAGGAGTTGGGAAGGGAACCTACTTATATTGCCACTGCCGCTAACCCAAAACATGGCTTGGGCACAAATGACCCAAACAAAATTGAAATTATAAAAATTTGACGGGGCGGGAATAAAATGTCTATTAAATCAAAATTAAATATTAAGCGCTCAAACACTGATATGAATAGTGGTTCACAATCAGGCGATGTGATAGATAAGTTACCTGATATTAATCTTTCTCCGCCCTCAAATTTCAGCGGCGCTTTTGAGGAATCCATTGACCGCAGGACTTTTATCAAATCTTCGGCTGTTTTTAGTTTGGCTGCCGCCTGCCCGCTGTTAATCTCACCGGACAGGGTTTTTGCCCAGAATTTTCCCGAGGAAACCAAAAAGTTTATCATTGAAGCCCGTTACTATGAAAAATTAGAGCATAAGAAAATCCGCTGTAAATTATGTCCTCGTGAATGCGTAATCGATGACCGGGAGCGCGGTTATTGCGGAGTTCGTGAAAACAGAGAGGGGACTTATTACACTTTAGTATATGCCCGCCCTTGCACATATCATGTTGATCCTGTTGAAAAAAAACCGCTGTTTCACTTCCATCCCGGCAGCCTGGCTTTTTCGATTGCCACCGCCGGTTGTAACGTAAATTGCAAATTTTGCCAAAACTGGCAAATTTCACAGGTGCGTCCCGAAAAAGTGCGCAGTATTTACATGCCGCCGAAAGACGTCGCCAGGCTGGCAAGTGAGTATCAATGCGTTTCGATTGCCTATACTTACAGCGAGCCTGTCGTATTTTATGAATATATGGAAGATACAGTGGTTGCCGGACATGAAAAGAATGTGAAAAGCGTTGTCATTACAGCCGGATATATTTCACAGAAGCCTTTAATAGAACTATGTAAAAAAGTAGACGCCATCAAAGTAGACCTGAAAGCCTTCTCCGAAAAATACTACCGTGAAATAGTAAACGGCGAATTAAAACCTGTTTTAGACGGACTGATAACTATGCGCAAAATGGGCGTATGGACAGAAATCGTCTATTTGGTTGTGCCGACATTAAATGACAGCGATGATGAATTTAAAGGAGTCAGCCGCTGGATTAAAAAATATCTGGGCAGCGATATTCCCGTTCATTTTACCCGCTTTCATCCGCAGTATCTTTTAAAAAATTTGCCGCCCACGCCGCTAAAAACCTTAGAGCGCGCCAAAGAGATTGCCGACGCAGAAGGATTAAATTATGTTTACATCGGCAACGTGCCCGGTCATCCCGCTGAAAATACATATTGCCCTAAATGCGGAAAAGTTTTAATCGAACGGATTGGGTTTACGATTAAAAAATTAAATTTACAAAACGGCTGTTGTAAATATTGTAAACATGAAATTCCAGGGCTGTGGGGGATTTAGGCGCTTAGGAAGTAAGTAAGAAGTAGGAAGTTAGAAGTGGGAGTTTGGAACTGGGAATTGGGAATTAGTCCCAGCGGGACGAACTGTTTATAGAAAAAGAAAACCCAAAAAATCGGAAGCCCCGTTCCCCACTCCACAGGAGTCCCCGTGGGACAGGGAGGCTGCGCCTGGGGCGGCATGAAATTTTTAATTGATAACTGCCAGAATCAGGCGGGGAGTGCAGAAGAATGGAATCCTAAAGAATTGGACTTTATTATTGAGATTTGTTGTTTCCGATTTATCCGGCTCAGGTGATTGTTGATTGAATATTGAAGAAGTAAAAGATCGGAGATTCTCGAAAATTCGTGATCAATTTCTATTTTAATACCTTAATTACCAGAACGGAAATTTAATACTAAAAAGCCGGACATTTTGCCCGGCTTAAATTTAATTAATCTCACTTGCTTTCATATTTATTTGTACCGAGTCCCCTTCAACATTCATTTT